>JAEUIF010001419.1 GCA_016795185.1 Planctomycetia bacterium
CATTCTCGGCTGGACGGGCGGCTTCTATCAGACGGGCTTCTCGACGAACCCGCACTGGGACGCCGACTTCCGCAGCTTGCCGACGCACCCCGTCACGCGCGGCGTCAAGCCGTTCAAGATTCGCGACGAGTGGTACTACAACATTCGCTTCGCCGAGGGCATGAAGAACGTGACGCCGATCCTGCGGGCCACGCCACCCGACAACACGCGCGGCACCGCCGAGGCGAAGAAGCACCTTGGGCGCGAGGAAATCCTGGCCTGGACCTACGAACGCGACAACGGCAGCCGGGGCTTCGGCTTCACCGGCGGCCATACTCACAAGAACTGGGCCAACGAAGATTTCCGCCGACTGGTGGTCAACGCCATTCTGTGGACGGCCAAGGTCGAGGTGCCGAAGGACGGCGCGAAGGTAGACCTGGACCCTGCGGACATCAATCGCAACCTGGACCGTAAAGGTAAGAAGTGATTCGGTTTGATTGGTTCGTAATTCCGCCTTCAGGCGGTGAGTCGCTCACCGCCTGAAGGCGGAACTACGAACTGAATACCCAACTCCCTACCCCTTGCTCTTCAACTTCTCCAGCAATTTCTCCAGCAGGCGCAGCAACTCGCGCTGATCCTTGACCGGCAGTTCCCGGTAGAGTCCCGCCAGTTGCGCGTGAAATGGCTGCCAGTACTGACACGCCACGTCCGCTCCCTTCGCCGAGATCTCGATCACCGTCGCGCGGCGGTCGGTGGGATGGGCGGCGCGGCGGACCAGTCCTTCCGCTTCGAGCGCATCCACCAAGTTGGTCACCTGGCGCGCCGTGACGCCGAGCTCGGCGCCCAGGCTGGACATGATCTGCGGCCCCTTGCAATGCAGCGCGCCGAGCAAGCGCATCTGCGCCGGCGTGCTGCTTTTCTTCGATTCGAGCAGCGACTTCGCCCAGCGCGAAAACGCCCGCTCGAACGCGGGGACCACTTCCAGCAGGCGCAGGGCCGGGTCGGGAGGGGTTGACATTACTGAACTACTTCATTAAGAATGAATTCCACATGGGCCGGTCATGATCCACTATAAGCGGCCCTCACCATCATGGCTACCTCGCCTGTCCGGCGCGGTGCAGCCGAGGACACCACTTCACGGAGGAACCGCTCATGCTCGTCCTCTCCCGCAAGCTCGGCGAACGTATCGTCCTGCCCAGCGCCGAAATCACCATCACCGTCCTTTCGCTGCGCGGCAATCAGGTTAGCCTGGGCATTGACGCGCCGCGCGCGGTTGCCGTCCATCGCTCCGAAGTCTGGCAACGCTTGCAACAAGCCAAAACGCCACAGACAAAATAGCACGCCGTCCGACTCAATCTCAAACCGGAGGAAGGTCATGCACCGAACCCTGCCTGTCTTGGTCCTCGCTGCGCTGCTGGCCGCAGTCGGCCTGGGCAGCCCGTTGCGGGCCGCCGACGATTACAACGTCGATACGTCGCACACCGCGGTCTACTTCAAGATTTCGCACCTCGGCCTGAGCTGGACGCATGGCCGGTTCAACGACGTGGGCGGTTCGTTCGCGATCGACGCCGATCCGGCGAAAAGCAACTTTGCACTGACAATCAAGACCGAGAGCCTCGACACGGGTAACCAGAAGCGCGACGAGCACCTGAAAAGCCCCGACTTCTTCAACGCCAAGCAGTTTCCGGCTATCACCTTCAAGAGCACCAGCGTGAAGGCCGCCAAGGACGGCTACGAGGTCACGGGCGACCTGACCATGCACGGCGTCACCAAGTCGGTGACGTTCCCGCTCGTGGGCGGGCGAAAGGCGGAGTTCCCGGCGGGCGTGCATCGCACCGGCTTCACGGCCGAACTGGTCCTGAAGCGCTCGGCCTACGGCATCAACAAGTTCGCCGAGGCCGTCGGCGACGATGTGCATATCGCCGTCAGTTTTGAAGGCACGAAGAAGTATGGTCTTTCCTGGCGCGCGGCGGGCGTCAGCCCGCTGTTCGTTCGAGAAAACTGTGGGCTAACGCCCGCCGCTCGCCAACACTCTTCACTTGCCCAGATTCGGATGCGCCATGCCCGATGCCATGCTGCTGCTGAAAGCGTCCGTGCTCGCCGCCGTGCTCGCCGCCATCGCGGTGTTGCTGGCGGGCAATCCCTGGCGACAACCGCGGACGCCCCTCGTCGCAATCGGTGGCGTGCTGGGCATCGCCGGCGGCTTTCTGGCGGGTGTCTGGCTACTCGGCCTGACGCCGAGCTTCCCGCCGACCGAAGACCAGGATCGCTTGCTGTTGATCGTTTTACCTGCGGTGGTCATCGTGGAAATGGGGTGCGCCTTTCTGGGGAATCGACCCTGGGCCGCGTGGCTGCTACGATTGATGGTCGCCGCCGGCGCGGCTCCGGTGTTGCTGCATGGTTCCGTCTATCTCTCCGGTGCCGCGGGTGCCGATGCCCTCGCCTGGTCACCGATACAGACGGCCCTGATTCTCGGTCTGCTGGGAACGGCCCTGCTGGCTCAGTGGGCGCTGCTCGACCGGCTGGCGCAACGTCGGGCCGGCTCGGTGGTGCTGCTATCGCTGGCGGTCGCGACGGGCGGTGCGGGCATTGTCATCATGCTTTCGGGCTACTCCTCCGGCGGACAACTCGGCCCACCGCTCGCCGCCGCCCTCGGCGGAGCGGCGCTGGCAGGCTTCGTTCTCATGGAAGCTACCGGCTTGCGTGGCGTGCTCGGCTTGGGCCTGGTGGGACTGTTTGCCTTGCTGGTCATCGGCCGGTTCTTCGGCAGCCTGACGACCACGAACGCCGCCCTGTTGTTCGCCGCGCCGCTGCTCGGCTGGCTGCCCGAATTGCCTTTCGTCCAGCGCCTCGGCCCGCGCTTGCGACAACTGGCGCACCTGGCCTTGACGGTGCTGCCAGTCGCTGCCGCGCTGACCTTCGCAGTGCAAGCCTTCGTCGAAGCATCGAAGCCACGCACTTTCGCTCCGAGCAATGCGGTTGAATCGTCTCCCAGCGACTACCTGAACTTCGGCAAGTGAAGCGCGCACGAAAAAAGCCCACGGGCCGCAACCCGTGGGCTTTGTTGTTACTTCAGGTCAGCACGAATCAGGGGCGGTAGCTGTTCAGCGACTGCCGCAGTGAGCCCTGGATGCGCTCCAGGCTGCTGTTGACCGCGGCCGGGCTGGGCTTGCTTTGCTGTTCCAGGATCGCGCCCATCTGCCAGTTGACGACGGCCGATTGACGCTTGCCCAGGGGCAGCCGGGACAGGCCCAGGTAGTACAGGATGCGGGCGTCCTGACCGTTGTTGCGGTAGGCTTCGAGCAGTTCCTTCTCGGCGACCGAGTAGTTGCCGGCGAAGTAGGCCCGCAGCCCCGCGCCGAAGTGCCGTTCCGACCGCAGCACGTCGGGCTGCCGCAGCGGGTCGGGCAGGTTGAACGCCGGGTGGTTGTTGACGATGCCCAGCAGGCCGTCGGCGTATTCCGGCCGGATCAGGTAGCGGAGACCTTCGGAGTACATCCGCAGGGCCTCGGTCCACATCCCCTTGCGGGCGAGCGCGCCGGCCTTGATGAGATAGCCTTCGTAGTTCTTCGCCCGAATGGCCAGGTCGGCCAGCCGGATGATCTCGTCGAGCGACGGATCGTCTTCATCCTCGGCGGCCAGGAAGCCGGTCAGCAGCATGACGAGCATGGCCTGCTGGTCGAGGTCGCTCTTGGGCAGCAGCTGGCCGACCTTGTTGCCTTCCGGCCGTTCGCGAGCAGGCTCGGGAATCGGCGCGGGCAGCACGGGCTGGCCGGGCAGCGGGTTCAGCTTGAGCAGCACGCGGCCCAGGGCGACGCGGTAGCGGCTGCCGTTGCGGTCGTTGGCGGGGTTGGCGGCCAGGGCGTTGCGATACGCACGCTCGGCAGCGCCACGGTCGCCGATCTCTTCCAGCACGCGGCCCAGGGCGTAGTTGCCCTCGCCCGTCGCGCCCAGGGCGACGGCGGCGTCGGCGTCCTTGCGGGCCTCGGCCAGATCGCGGGCGGTCAGGCCGGCCTTGGTTTGCCGCAGTTGCTCCAGGCGGGCCTGGCTGCGGAGGGCTTGCAGACGACCGTCCTTCGGGAAAGCGTTCGCGCCGGCGGTCAGCACGTCGATGGCCTGATCGAACTTGCCGATGTTGGCCAGTTCCTCGCCGCGCGGCAGGTAGTAGATCGTCGGATCGGTCAGGTCACGCATCGAATTGGTCGCGTAGCGACGCCACTGGCCTTCCGCAGCGCCCTTCTTGGTCTTCAGCGAATCGCTCAGCGACAGGCGGGCGTCGTCATACTTGCCTTCAAGCCGTTGAGCCATGCCCTGGACGGTGTTGCCGGCGGCGCGCCAGTTGGCGTCCGCGCCCTTGTCGTCCAGCACGCGGCGAGCGTCGCGGCCTGCCTGCTCGGCCACAGCCTTCACATCCTTGCTTTCCGTGTTGGCCAGCAACGGCATCCAGAATTCGAGCATTTCGCGGGGCGTGCGGACCGTCCGCAGCCGTTCAGCCAGGATTTCGTTCTGGGCGCGGAGCGAGACGACTTCCTTGGCCAGATCGAAGGTCGGGATGCCGGCCGTCGGGGCAGCGCTGCCCGCCTTGGCGGCCCCGGACAGCGTACGGCTCAGGGCGGCCACCAGCGGCGACTGGGCGGCCTCGATGGCGATGTCGATGCCCGCCAGGAACTGGTCCTTGTTGGGCTTCGGCTCGATGTACTTGGCGTCCACCAGCTTCTGGGCGGCCTTGTCGAACGTGTCCTGAAGGTCGTCGCGCTTCTCGATAATCAGGCCGACAGCCTTGTCCTTATCCGGCTCGTCCTTGTAGCCCGCCTTATCGACGCGCTCGACGATCTTCAGGTTGACCTTGTGATCGTTCACTAGCCGCTCGGCGGCCTTGACAAGGTCCTTGTTCTCCTCGTCCACATACTTGGCGTCCTCGACGGCCTTGCGGACCAGCGCGCCAATCTTCTTGTCGTCGGCCAGGCCCTCGATGGCCTTGAGGATGCCGGCGGTCGTGGGGTTGTCGATGCCCAGCGCCTTGGCAATCTGCATCAAAGCTTCGTCGGGCTTGACGCGGTCCTTGATGGCCAGTTCCAGGGCTTCCAGCGGGCTGCTCTTGGTCAGGTCGTAGTTGTTCTTTTGCAGCATCTCCCGCATGCGCCAGTGCATGGCCAGGTCGTCGGCGGCCCGCAGGAAAATTTCCTCGGTCGGGTCGCTCAATGGGTTCTGGGCTTTCTTCAGCCGCTGGAAGCGGTTCTTTTCGTGCGTGCTGCGGGCTTCCTGCAACGCCTTCAAGGCGGCGTCGTAGCGATGGCCCTGGGCGGCACGGTAGGCTTCCCAGAAGCTCGAACCCGCTTCATTCGAGGCAGCGCCGGCAGCACCGCCCTGCTGGGCCGTCAGGATCACGGCCAGCACTTCGAGGGCTTCGATCTCGGTCATCGGGGCGCGAGCCTGACCACCGGCACCGTCCTTCTTGGCGTCGTCCTTCGGGGCTGGGGCCTTGGGCGCGGCCTTCTCCGCCGGCTTGACGGCCACGCGATTGCGGCCCGCCATGAAGACTGGTTCGTGCGATTTGTGTTCTTCGGCTCCCTTGCGATACTGGGCATCAGCCGCAGCCACGGTGCCGAGCACTTCTTCGACGTGGCCCTGCCACAGCGCGGCCCGTTCCTTGAACGGCGCGTCGGCGGTCTTGGCCTTCGTCAGTTCCTCGACGATGACGGTCACTTCGCCGTCATCCTTATTCATCTTGGCCTTTTCGCCGTTGTGCTTCTTCAGGTAGCGGAACCAGCGGGCCTCGCCGCGGACGGCGTGGTGCGTGGGGGTGTCGATGTCGCTGCTGTTCTCGCCCAAGATCAGGAAGACGCGGTCAAGGTCGCCTGCGTTGAGCGCGGCGATGGCGTCCTGCAACGGCTGGTCCGATGGAATGCGCGTCGATTTCAGGCCGATGGCGGCGAGCCAGTCGCTGACGGGCGGCTCTTCCTTGAAGAACCACAGGCCCGACAGGAGGCCAGCGGCGAGCATCATGCCCAGGATCATGCCGCCGAGCCAGCGACGCTTGTAGTGCGGCTTCTCGCGGGGCAGCGTGGCGATGCCCATTTCCGAAGCGCCAGTCAGCGTGCCGCCTTCGAGGGCTTCGCGGGCCAGTTCACCCGACATCGATGCCGAGGTGGTGCTGCTGAGCGTTTCCATCTCGACCGATTCGGCAATGTCCGGCTGGCCGGGCACGGCCAGCGGCGTGGATTCTTCCGGCGGTGCCAGCGTCGTCGGCGTGGCGCCACTGCGCGGCAGTTGGGTCTTGCGGCCCTGCTGCGGCACCTCCATCGGCACCGATTCTTCGGGCGGCGCGAGGATCGTGTGCAGCGCCGCGCCCTTGGGCAGCATGGTTTTCTTCTTGTCGTCCGGCGGCAACATGCCCGTCGGATAGGGCAGCGGCTCGGAGCCTTCCTGCGACAGCACGGTCTGCTGCGGCGCGCCGGGCAGCATGGTCTTCTTCTTCTCGCCGGCTGGGGCCATGCCGGTGGGGTATTCCATGGGCGGAGCGTCGGGCAGTAGCTTGGTCCGCACCGGCTGGGCGGCCAGTTGCGTTTTCTTCAATTCGGCCGGCGGGGCCATGCCCTCGGGGTAGTCCATCGCCGGGGCATCGGGCAGCAGCTTGGTCGGGTTGCCGCCCTTGGCCAGCATGGTTGGCATGCTCGCGCCCTTGGGCAGCTGGGTCTTCTTGGGGTCATGCGGGGGAGCCATGCCTTCGGGCAAATCGAGCGGCGCGGCGCCTTCGGGCTGCAACGTCGTCGGTTGGCCGCCCTTGGCGAGCATCGTGGGCATCGCCGCGCCCTTGGGCAGCTGGGTCTTCTTGGGATCGACCGGAGCGGCCGGCGCTGCGCCGCTTTCCACATCGAGCGGATCGGTGCCGGGCGGGGTCAGCATGGTGGGCTTGCCAACGCCCTGGGGCAGCATGGTCTTTTTCGCGCCGGGCTGGCCGGCGGGCAAATCGAGCGCGCCCTCCTCGGCGGGAGCCATCATCGTGGGCTTCGCGCCTTGCGGGGCGACCATCGTGGGCTTGCCGCCCATCGGGGCCACCTGCGTCGCTTTGGGATTCGCGGGCGCGGCCGGGGCACTCGGTTGCGCCGGCGCACTACCCTGAGCGCCCGCATCGGACAGCATGCTGCTCTCCGGCGCGACCATCGTGGGCTTCGCGCCTTGCGGGGCAACCATCGTCGGTTTCGCGCCTTGCGGGGCGACCTGCGTCGCCTTGGCCGATTGCGGCGCGACCATTGTGGGCTGGCCGGTTTGCGGGGCAACCATCGTCGGCTGACCTGTCTGCGGCGACACCATGGTGGCCGGAGCGCCCGGCTTGCCTGCTGGCGCGGCGGCCGGCTTGGTGCCTTCCACGGCGCGGGCCATCAGCGGCGAGCCCGGCGGGGGAGGCGGCACGGGTTTGGGCTGTCCCTTGCCCGACGACGGCGAAGCGCCGGCGACCGAACCGACCGGCGGCAGCATGTTTTCCGCCTTGGTCGTGGGCTGGCTTGGGTGCCGCGCGGAGGGCTTGGACGAGCCGCCCGCATCGGCGGCGTCCGACGGCGCGCCGAAGATGTCCACGTCGCAGTTCGGACAACTGGTCAAGTTATCGGCGTAGGGCTGTTTGCAAATCTCACAGGTTTTCGGCATGGTTCACCACTCCAGTAACGGGAACCCCCGGAGGGGCCAGGATGAGCGCTGTCGCCGCCAATCGCACACCGGTCGCGCAGCCTCGCACACCAGCGGACTTCTTGTCGAGAATGCAGACCAGTCGAGGAAATGCCGCCCATTCGCGAACCAAAAAGGGAGCAGACGCGAGTCGTCGAATGGGAGCCGTTCCCCGGACTGCGGGTCAACGGCAGCGATTACCCATCTTCGCGCAATCCCGCAACCGTCGCAATCCTTTTTCGGAATTTCCAGCGCGATCCGCGGCGGTGTGCCCTTACAGCTGCCGTCTTTTTTGCAGTCGTCACGATCCGTGCAATCGGTGCGACGGGCGCAATGCGAACGAGGACGGCGGTTCCACCGGCTCGCGGTCGGTGGCGCGCCGCTTGATGTCCCAAGAGCTTGCGCGCGGATTCAAACAATAGATCGCTGGTTGCTGCATCACTATTACGGCTGGCGCGGTGAAAGGGATCGTAACGTTGTGCGCGCGGCCGGTCGGACGTTAGACTGGATGGGTGCCCCTCGTCCCCATTTAGGTCAGGCTTTCCAGCCTGACTCGCTGCGGAGTTTCAGGCTGGAAAGCCTGATTCACGATGGGATGTCAGGCTCGAAAGCCTGACCTACGGAAGTCAGCCACGGACTACCCAGGGACATTCGGGAGCTTCTCATGAAGGCCATCGCGCGCTGGCTGGCGGGTTGTTTCCTCGTGCTGACGGTGACGGTGCTCGATGCCGCCGAACCGACCGCAGCCGACATCGCCAAGGCGGTCAAGCAACTCGGCGACGACAATTTCCAGGCCCGCGAGCAGGCCTCGCTGTTCCTGCGCGCAGCCGGACGCAAGGCCGAGGCCGCGCTCATCGAAGCCGCCAAGAGCCCGGACCGCGAGGTCTCCCGGCGCGCCGGCGAAATCCTCGAAGACTTCAAGTGGGGCATCTACCCC
Organism: Planctomycetia bacterium; assembly: GCA_016795185.1. Lineage (GTDB taxonomy): Bacteria > Planctomycetota > Planctomycetia > Gemmatales > Gemmataceae > JAGVLI01. Next base: position 8,582 of record JAEUIF010001419.1, read on the forward strand.
GATACGCCGAAGGACATTCTGACGCTCATCAATCGCTACAAGAACGGCGCGGACGATGACAAGCTGGTCGTGTGCAAGGAATTGGCCAAGCAGGGACCCGCCGGCTTCGTCACGCTACTGAAAATCTCCTCGGCCGAGGAGAACATACCACTGCGGCGCAACATCTACGAACAACTCTCGCGCGACGTCGTGACCGGCGCGGGCGACCTGCTGCTCGACGGCAATCTGGAAACGCTCGAGCGCTTTCTCGAACTCGGCCTGGCCAGCGAGCGCGAACCCGCCGCCCGTCACTACGCCGCCCATCTGCTGTTCGCCGGCAAGCTAGACGGCAAGGTCGTGGAGTACCGCGCGAAGGCGGACAAGGGCGACAAGGCAGCGGCCGAGGTCCTCTACTTTCTGGCCCGCGCCCAGGGACGGGACGCGAAGCTCCAGCGCTGGGCCGCCGAGCAATCGGGCAGCGCGAAGTTGCTCTGCGCCGCCCTGCTCGAACTGGGTGACTGGCAGGAGTTGGCGCGTCGCTACACCAAGGAACCGGACGCGGACGAATTCGGCATCGAAAAGCTGACGCTCAACATCGGCTACCTCCGCGCTGCGGGCAAGCAGCCCGAATTGAAGCGCGAGTTGGACGAACTGCGCAAGTTCACCACGGCGAACTTCGACGACCCTGGTTACGTCTGGCTGGGAGCCAAGGCGCTGTTCCTCAACGACCGCCCCGATGAAGCGCTGGACCTGTTGATTCGCGGCAAGCAGTACCATCCCGCCTTCGAGATTCTCTGCTTTCAAGCGCGCTTCGCCGAGGCCATGGCGCTGGCCGAGCGCGTCAACGAAGCGTTGCCCGAGCAGCGGCCGGCGGTGCTGCTGGGCAAGGCGCGCGTGCTGGCGCAGCTCGGCGAGCGGGACCAGGCCGTCGCAGTGCTGAAGGGTTTGCCGGAAAAGCTCGACGGCCGCTCCGAGTATCCGACCATGACCGACCTGATCCAGCAGCAGCTGCGGATGGGGCTGAAGGACCAAGCGTTCGCGCTGGCCGCGGAACGCCTCAAGGACTTGCAAGGGGAGTCCATCCTGTCGCAGTACCTCTCGACCTTGTTTCCCAACCGGGGCGGCGCGGCGCTGGGCTGGTGGAAGGTGCTGCGCCGCCGCTACGTCGCCGACGAGACGGCGGCCATGCTTAGCAAGCTGCGCTCGCTGGTCGACGGCAAGCCCGACGCGAAGGAACGCGCCGAGTGGATCGACCGCGCGGCGAAGGTGCTGGAGGAGCCGGGTGCCGAGAAGGATGCCGGGTTGCTGGCCGACCTGGCCGAAGCCTTTGCCGTGGTGGGCGAGCGGGCGCGGGAAGAAAAGTGTCTGGAGCTGGCCATCGCCGCCGGCCCCACCGCCGCCACGTTGCAGCGTCTGGGCGATCGGCTCGCCGAGAAAAAAGCCTGGGAACAGGCGGCGCAGCGCTATCGCCAGGCGTGGGAGAAGGACAAGGGCCAGCCGTTGCCGTTGTACTTGCAAGGGTGGTCGCTCACCCAGGCTGGTCGGGAAGTGGAGGGCAAGAAGCTGATCGAGACGGCGCACTGGCTGGTGCTGGGCGGCGAGTACATCACCCGCTATCACTTCGCTCGCACGCTGGGCGAACGTGGTCAACTCGACGCCGCCCGCCGCGAGCGCGACCTGCTGTTTCGCGTCGGCGCGCTGGAAGGCTGGGGCACGAACGAGGCGATCCGCCACCTGGCCTACGACGCGCAGCATCGCAAGGACTATGGCAAGGCCGCCGAGCTGTTCGAGAAGTTCCGGCTGCGCTGCCTGCGGACCAGCGTGCAGTTCGTGGAGCAGACCGCGCACGTGCAGGTGCCGTTGATGCTGCACCAGAACGCGGCCCGCGCGGCCTTGCAGGCAGGTAAGCTCGACGAGGCCCGGCGCGAGATCGAGCTGTGCCTGAAGCTGTCGCCCGCGAATGTCAATTTGCCGATTCAGCTGGTAGCAGACCTCGAGAAAGCGGAGCGGAAACCGGAAGCGGACGAGCTATTCGGCCAGGTCTTCGCGCTCCACGACAAGGTGTGCAAGGAATACCCGCGCAGCGCCGCCAGCCACAACACGCTGGCCTGGCTCGCCGCCTGCTGTCGGCGCGAGCTGCCGAAGGCCCAGGAAGCCGCCGAGCGCGCCGTTCAGTTGTCGCCCGACAGCGCCGGTTACATCGACACGCTGGCCGAGGTGCATTTCCAGCGCGGCAACAAGGACAAGGCGGTCGAGTTGATGAAGCGCTGCCTGGAGCTGGAACCGAAGAACGAGTATTTCCGTCAGCAACTCAAGCGTGTCGAGGCGGGCGACCCGAAAGCGCCGTTGCCGGAGGAAGTCGAATAAGAAAGTACGTCGGGCTTTCCAGCCCGACCGAAGCGCCGCAGGCTGACTGGCTGTCAGCTCGGTACAGGCGCTTCGGTCGGGCTGGAAAGCCCGACGTACTTTTCGTCAGCTGAGTGCCGGATGCCCTAGCGGCCCAGTTGCGACACGCCAAGCCCGCGCTGACCGGGCAAGAAGTTCGGCGACACCAGGTTCGGTACGATGGTGAAGACCGCGCCGAAATCGTTTTGCAAGGCGTTCCAGGTCAGGCCCAGGCTGACTTGAATATCCGAACCCATGCGCGTCAGCACAATCGAGTTCGACATGCTTTCCTGGATGCCGAAGTCGTAGACCGCGGAGGCAGTCATCGCGTACTTGGGGCTGAAGATGTAGGTTGCTGCTCCGCTGACCGCCTGGCTGTTCAACGGCTCGATCTGGCGATAGCCCAGGTAGAAGGTCGTGCGATCCGGCCGGTTCAAATAGCCGCCGACGCTCCAGACCCGTGCGCCGTCGCCGAACGGATCGAACCAACCCTCGGACACCAGCGCCGTCCGGTCGCCGACGTTCCAGACGTAGTTGTACTCGAAGAACGAGAAGCTCTGGCCGAAGTTGTCGCGCGCCGGGTCCGGGAAGTACGAGGCCGAGGTTTCGAGCGTCATCCAGTCGATGACGTGCTGCATGCCCGGATAGCCGCGCTTGGTCTGCAAGCGCTGGCGCACGTCCATTTGCAGCACCTGAATGGTATCGAGCGTGTCGATGCGGTTCATGACCAGGCGGCGGATGGCGTAGGTTTGCGGGTTGTAGAGCGGCGAGGTCGCCAGGGCCAAACCGGCTTGCGCGTTCAGTTGCGTTTGCAACGGCGTGATGTCGCGGATGGCCTGGTCGGTCGCGTCGTCGTGCAGTTCGTCAAGCTGCGGCAAGTCCGTGAACGGTGTGTCCGAATGCGCGGCGTAGTAATTCGCGCCCAGCACGATCTTGTGATAAAGACCGCTCAGGTTCCACAGTTCGCTGCACACGCTTGGATACAGCCGGCTCAGCGGCATGCTGCCGCGCACGCCGCCGCCGCCGTAGAAGCGGCCGCGGTCGTCGCCGGTCAGGTCCTCGGTGTAGTGCGTCAGGTCGAGCACGCCATAGGGCACGACCTTGACGGGACCGGCGTAGAACGGCAGGCTCAGTTCCTGCCAGAGGTCGAAGCGGGCGGTGTCGAGCCGCACCTGCGTCGGCTGCACCACCGGCGAGCCTTCCTCGGTCGGCAGCAGGCGCGCGTAGCCGGCGCTGCCGTGGACGTTGTAAGTGAAGTAGTCGAACGGCGACAGGCCCAGCGCATAGCCGTCCAGGCGCGGCAGCCATTCGGTCTTGGTCACCCAGTCGTTGATGCGCACGTCCGCCAGGCCGGTCCAGGCCCAGCTGCCCTGCTGCTGCTTGACGTAGAGGAAGGTGTCCTGGTCGATCTCGGTGTCGAATTCGTTCTTATAGAACTGTTCGAGGAAATTGCGGTCGCTCAGCACCGAAGCCTGCGCTTTGACGCTGAAGCCGTCAGGCAGTTCCCACCAGTCGTGACGCCACAGCACTCGGCCACGGGCGTTGGGGTGCGGTTCGTCGTTGCGGAACGGCCCCAGGATGTCCTCGCCGTCGTCCGAGATGCCCCAGGCTTTCACGAGACCGTTGTAGCGGCCGTTGATGCCGAACAGGTCGCAGCCGGCGTAGTCGAACTCGGTGCCGGCCGCCGGGCCGCGCTTGCTCAGGTAATCGACGTCGAGCCGCCAGCGCGTGCCCTCGATCGGCGTCAGGCCGAACAGATCGTAGATGTCGAAGGCGGCGCCCACGCGAAAGCCGAAAATGCGGCTGTAGCCGATGTTGAAATCGACCAGCGGGCCGAAAGGTTTCTCGACGTTGCCCTGGACGAAGGGCAGGTAGAAGAAAGGCACGTCCTCGACTTCAAAGGCGACGCTAGTGCCCCGAAAGTAGTGCAACGGTTCCGCCTGAACAACCCCGGTGCGCGCGTTGGGAATGTCAGTGCCGAAGACCGTCCGGCGGACCTCCTGGCGCTGCTCGATGGTGGCCTGGGCCATCGTGATCTTCAGGCCGGGGTCGGACGGCGTCTTGCTGGAAAAGACCTCGGCGCGCACCGCTTCGTACATGGTCGGCGATAGTTGAAGCAACTCGTCGGCCTTCAGGTGCAGGGGATCGGCAAGACCCGGCCGCTTCAATTCCAGGTCGGCGCTGACGGCGACGGCCACGTTGCGGCCCACGTCATAGTAGACCTCGTCGGCGCGCATGACCCGCTGGTCGGTCGGCTGGCTCTGCTGACGAATTTCGACGTTGCCCGCGAGAAAGAACTCCAGCTCGCGACTGGCCTGGCCCTGGGAGCGGCGCATGTTGCCGAACAGCTCTTCGGTATTGCCGGTGGTCCAGAAGACCAGGCGGTCGGCTTCGATATCGACGATTTCCTGGCTCTGCATGTTGCGCACGACCAGGATGATGCCGCCCGTGACCACCACGGCTTTCTCGCCGCTAGGCAGTGTGAAGCTTTGCTGCTCGAACGGCCGCGACGTACGCGGCGCGATCGAGATGATGCGCGGCACGCCGGGCGCAGGCGCGCGCGGCACCAGCATGCCGGCCGGGCCGCCGGTCGTGCCCGGACGCGGCGGCAGCGGCACCGCGCTGGGCGGCACCGGCAGCATGGATGGGCTGTTGGCCGAGGGTTGCTGATTACTGGTCGAAGGGATGGCCCCCGCCATGCTGGTGCTGGGCGGCGTGGGCGGCGGCGCTTCTTGCATCACCTGCGGTGGCGGCGCGGCCGGCGTTGGCTGTGGCACTGGCGGCGGCGGTGCCGGCATCGGCTGCGGCGCGGGCGGCGCGACCGGCTTTGCCGCGCCGTTCTTTTCCTGATAGCTGGCCGGCTGCACCTTGTTCGCCCCCTTCGGCCCCGCCGCCGTACCGCTGCGCTCCGCCAGGCCGCGCAGATACAACGGGTCTTGCAGCTGAGGCCGCTGGTTGATCTTGCTGCCCTGCGCCTTCAGCTTCAACTCACCGCGCGTGAACAGCTCGATCAGGCCGTTCGGGCCGCGCTGCACCTTCGTGCCGTCTTCCAGCGACACGTCGCCTTCGACGTACAGCTGGACGCGCTGAATCCGGGTGCGCTTGAAGGCGTCCTCATCCACCCAGACGACGGCCTCGCGGCAGCGCAGGTGGAACAGGCCGTGTTCGACCAGCACCTTGCCGCCGAGCAGCACGACCCGCTGGCCGCCTTCAGCCCAGGTGGCGACGCCGTCGGCATAGAGCACGATCGGCTTCGAGTCACCCGGAATGTTGCGCGTCAGCCGGATCGCGTCCTGAGCGGCGGCCACGGAGATGCTCAACCCCAGGAGCAGCAGGGCTCCGATGATTCCCAAGCGAATGCTCGATTGCCTGAACACGGCGCCTCCCTGCGAAATGCTGCTCCGCGAATTCCCCCCGCCCTGTGCGGACCGAATCCCTGGTCCGACAGGCCGAACGCTCCGAGCGGCGCAATCGAAGTGGCACGAGTTGCCTGATGTCTGTACGTGCGAGCGGCGGAATATAGAAAGGTCGAATTTATTGTCAACCCCAACTTGGACGCGGCGTGGGGCCGCAAGAGAGCGAGTGGTGAATTTGAATCCGGTTGCCTGGTTCGCGACGCTGCTCTGAAAAATAACTCACGCAGCGGGTGACTTTTCCAGAGTGACTTTATGACCGAGACTTTCCAGACGCCGGACCAACTGCTTGGTCAAACGCTCCGACTGCCGCTGCTCCCAGTGGTCGGGTCCCA
>JAEUIF010001442.1 GCA_016795185.1 Planctomycetia bacterium
CCATTCAATAAGATCCAATTACCGCCGACATTACCCCCATTGGCTCCAGAAAGAACACTGCTGGTGAAGGTAATGGTCGAGGGAACTGCGTTGGTTTGCGTGGCGAATCCAATGCTCAGAAAACCTGTATCCAGCGAATCATAAATCTCAGGATCGACATTTGCAGAACTGAAGCCACTAATGATGCCATTGGGATCTGAACTCATCGTCCAGGATAATCCACTGAAGTCAATGGCCGCATAGGCTGGTACTGGCAAGAGCAACAAGCAGACAAAGAGTCCACCAAGCAATTGCTTCCACCGTCCAACACCCGCCTGTACCATCGAATTCGCTTGCACCGCTGTACTCCCGGGCGAAGTTCCGAACCTTCAACCGGCCCAGCAGGCGAATTTTGGGGGAGAGGTGTGTTCCGTTTGCGCCTCGGGCGAGGCACTCTCGCAAACTTAGGCAATCTGGCGCGGCAAGTCAAACGAAATCGCGCAGCGGGCTCGCGGTTTCGCAGCGCCACCCCGCAGCGGTGGCGAAGTCACCATGAACCGAGGTTCACCCGAAACGCCTGAAAGTGTGATCTGGGTGCCATGCTTGGGCGGCGACTGCCGGTGCCACCGCCCAAGCATGGGACCGCCAGCGACTCCATGCTTGGGCGGTGGCACCGATGCTTCGCTGTTCACCGGCGGGAGCCGCCCAAGCATGGCACCCGACCTGCACACAATGCAGAGGGTCTTCTTACAGAGCAGCCGCCCGTCGCGGGTCAATACTCCGCGTTCACGAACTCGTAGCCCGCGATGCCCAGCAGCACGACCATGAACAGCAGCGAGGTCAGGACCGACAGGCCGAAATCCAGCGCGTCGTGCTTCTTCAGCACCGTGTATTCGTGCATTTCCCCGAAGTAGCGCTCGGCCCGCAGCGAAGCGAACATCAGGTTGACCAGGTCGGCGGGCTTGGGCATGACCCAGTAGCCCAGGGCCAGCAGCGCGGACGAGGCGGGCGTCACAGCGGGCTCGCGCGGCGGGTTGGCCTGGCCGACCACGCTCAGGCCCGCCCAGGGCAAGCTGAAGGGCAGGCCCGCCGTGGGCGCCGGGGCCAGCACCAGCAGTTCCGGCGGCCGGGGCTGGTAGCGCGTTTCGTCCAGCCGGCGGGCCAGGTAGTGGTGGTGGCCGAAATTGATCCCCCAGCAGACCAGCCAGAAGAGCAGCGTGCCGAAGATGCAGGCGATGGTGCTGCGCGTCCACACGGCCATGAAGACCGAGAAGCTGAAGAAGACCGCGAAATGCAGCATCAGGAGCGGCAAGGAGAACAGGTAGTGCATGTCCCAGACCTGAGTGCGCAGGCCGAGCGCGACCCAGGTGCCCAGCACGAAGACCGTGGCCAGCACCAGCACGAACAGCAGCACGCCCAGGAACTTGCCGACCAGCAGGCTCCAGCGCGGCACCGGCTTGGCCAGCAGTACGGTGGCGCTGGACGGTTCGAGGAAGGCAGGCAGGAAGCCGGCGGTGCAGACCAGGGCCAGCAGCACGCCGGCGGTGTCGGCCACCCAGCCGGCGAGGACCAGCTGCACCTGGCGCACGGCTCGCTCGCGGTCGCGGTGGATGGGCACATGCACCGCGCCGAAGAGCAGCGTCAGGTCGCCGCCGATCACGTTCACGGTGCGGTCGGCCACGTATTCCTGGAGCCGGGCCGCCTCCCCCTTCGGGACGAATTCCCGGGGGTGGTCGGGCGGCACTTCGGCCTTGGGCGGCTCGCCGGCGACGCCCGCGCTCAGGCAGAGCAGGATGACCGCGCCAATGACGACGGTCATCACCCAGGCGATGCGGGAAGCCGCCGCCTGGCGAAAGGTGTCGCGGACCAGCCAGCGGATGGCGAGGGCGGCGCTGCTGAGGTTCATGATTTGCGGTTCTCGTGGGAAACGCGGGGTGCCCTGCCGGGGCGGGGGCACCGCTCCATCACCGTGCCAGCTTCGGCAGTTCGTTGTTGTTCGTTAGAGCAGTTCGCAAACGGGTGTAGCATCGGGCGCTGCGGTCCGCACAGCGGACCCTACGAAATTACGGTAGGGTCTCGGGCAGTCTGCGGACGTGGCGGGGGGATTCGTGTCCGCACAGCGGACCCTACGAAATTACGGTAGGGTCCGCTGTGCGGACCGCTCCAGCCGGTTGCAAAATACTCGAACGAACCACCGGCCGGACGGCGGCAGCCCGCACGGTCATTGCGTACCTTGGCCACTACCCGGTTCATGATTTGCGGTTCTCGTAAATGCGCCACAAGGCGGCTTCCAGGGAACGCGGGGAACCGTCGCCGTCGGCGGTCAGCTCGGCCAGCGGCCCAAAGTGGCGCAGCCGGCCCTCGACGATCACCGCCGCCCGGTCGCACAGCTGCTCGACCTCGGTCAGCACGTGCGAGATCAGCAGCACCGTGTGCCCCTTGGCCTTGAGCTCCGCCACCACCTGGCGCAGCAGGTGGCGACCGGCCAGGTCCAGCCCTTCGGTCGGTTCGTCCAGCACCAGCAATTCCGGGTCGTTGAGCAGCGCCTGCGCCAGCCCCAGCCGCTGCACCATGCCCTTGGAGAACTGCGCGAGCGGTTCGTGGCTGCGGTCGGCCAGGCCGACGCGCTCCAGCAACTTCGGCACGCGGTCTTCCAGCACATCGGCCGGCACCAGGGCCAGCGCCCCGTAGAAGCGCAATAGGTCGGCGGCGTGCAAGTAGCCGGGGAAGGCGTGCTTCTCGTGCATGTAGCCCACGCGGGCCAGCGTGCCGCGCTCGGCAATGGGCTGCTCCAGCCGGCTGATCTGGCCGCCGGTCGGCTTGCACAGGGAGAGCAGCATCTTCACCAGCGTGGTCTTGCCAGCCCGGTTGGGGCCGAGCAGGCCGAAGACCTCGCCGCGCTCGACGGTGAAGCTGACCTCGCGCACGGCGTGGATGCGACCCCGGCCGAACAGGCCAGTCTTGTAGAACTTGCTGACGCGGTCAAAAACGGCGACGGGCGGCACGGACGGTCCTCTCGATTAGGGCGGATGCCACGGAATGCTTGCTGGAACCACCCTCGTAGGTCAGGTTTTCCAGCCTCGTAGGTCAGGCTTTCCAGCCTGACATGGTAGCCCCGATGTGCGGCGTATCGCTGGCGCTACG
>JAEUIF010001466.1 GCA_016795185.1 Planctomycetia bacterium
ACCACTGGTTGACAACCGCGATCACGAGCCGCTCACACAAGTAAACGCGCTGCCGCCACAGTTCGTCCTGGTATTTCGACCGGATGCGGTATTGAAGAGTCACTTGCCACCCCTGTTGGCTGTCGGCCCTGCGCCGCCGAACAAATGCAGCTGGTCCATTCGTGGCCCGACAAGCGTTTGGATCGTCCAGCGGATGTCGAGGTTCGCGTCGGGTGGCGCGTCCCTCGGTGCTCCGAGAGCGTGCGAGGGACATACCACTCGTTGGGAGCGAAGTGCTTCCGGGTTCATCACGCCTTCGGAGTACCGAGGGTGTGCCACCCAGCGCCTGCGGCTCCCTGAGTCTGCCAGACCGGGGTGCGATGGATCAAGGGTAGTTCGGGGAATACGGCGCTTTTGGCACCCTGTGGCAAAACACTGGGTTTTTGCCACTCCGTGCCAAGAGGCAATTGGCGCGCAGTGGCAAAACATTGGGGTTTTCACGCCTCCGTGCCAGGCGGATTTTTACTGGCTCGGTGGGGTGGGTCGTCGGCTGTCCTTACTTGAGGTGTTCCTCGCGCAGCTTGCGTAGCCGTTCGAGGGCGGGCTTGGGGTTGCCGGCGGGGTCGAGGAGGCCGCAGTGCGGGAACTGGTGCGGTTCGTCGTCCGCGAGATGGACCCAGTTCACGCCGCGCACATACGGCTTGCACAGGCCCAGCGCCGCGAAGGATGCGGCCCAGTCGGCCTGGGTCTCCGGGCTGAAGCCCTGGTGCCAGTGGCCGGCGTCCACGCGCAGAGCGGGATCGGCGTTGTCGTCGTCCGTGTTCGAGGAAGGGTAGCCCAGCGTCAGTTGCAGCGGCACGCCGAGCAGGGCGTAGAGGTCGAGCAGGCGCGAGGCTTCGAGCAAGTCCCGGCAATAGCTGCCGTGCGGCGAGACGCCCATCACCCATTCGAGATCGACCGCCGCCAGGTTCAGGCCGGCGCGGATGAGCGTGTCGGCGAAGATGAACGGTGAGTGCGTGCGGTCCTCGGCGGCCATGTACTCGCCCCACGGCTGGGCGATGCCGATGATGAGTTCCAGGCCGGAATCGATCTGTCGGGCCGCCTCGGCCAGCCGCACCGTCAGCCAGAGCAGTTCGTCCTCGCCCAGCGACAGCACCGCCGCGCAGTTGCTGGAGCCGGTCAGCTGCCAGCAGCGGATGCGCGTGTGGTAGCGCTGCACCACGGTTTCGACATAGTCGCACATGAAGCTGGCGATCGAGTGCAGGTCGCGTTCCCAGCCGCCGAGCCAGTCGGGCAGGCGGTTGGGCGCGAAGTCGATCAGTGGGCCGGCGACCACGTTCAGGTTCTGCGATTCGATCCAGTCGAGCAGGGCGTCGTGCTCGTCCCAGGAGTAGCTGGCCTCGCTGGGCTCGATGCTCTTCCAGGCCAACGGCAGATAGACGGTATTGAAGGCCGGCGCGATCAGCCCGGCGGCAGGCCCGGTCGGCACCACGGAACCGAGGCGGCAGCCGAGCGTGCTGTCGAGCTTGGGCTGCCGTTGGTGGCGCACCTGGAAGACCTGGTCGATGTAGGCGCGCACCAGGTCGTCGGCAGCGGTGCAGCCCAGGGCCAGCGCTTCCTGGGCCTGCTGGGTGGCGGCAGGGGCGGGTGCCTGGGTGGCGGCCCGGCCGAAGGCGATGCTGATGTTGCGGATGCGGTCGGCGAGTTCGGGCGGCATCTGCAAGCCGCCGGAACGCCAGTCGAACGCCTGGCAGCGCAGCTGATTGATCTTGCCGCGGGCCAGCTCGATCTGGAACTGGTAGGGGGAATCGCGCTCCATGAGGGTGGCGGTCCCGGTCATCAGGCGGCCGGCGCCGTTGACCTGCCAGGGGGCGACCAGGCAGCCGCTTTCGTCCACGTCGCGGCGGACGATCAACCGGTCGTTCTGCACGCGCACCTGCGTCGGCCAGGGCATGTTGTCAGGCCCGCCGATGACGCAAGCCCGTTCCAGGTCCCGCGCCGCTTCGGCGGGCAAGCCCGCAGGGAGCTGGAGGTTGATCGTGCCCATAAGCTCTCGGTCCTGTGTCGCTGGTCCAGCGTCCGGCCGGTACGGGGCCGTCGCCTCCGCGCGGACGGCGCACCGCCGCCGTCCGGATGGATCGTTCCAGATGATTTTTGATTATAGGGCAGTGCCCGGACGGCACCAACAAAATTGATGGGGAAGCGGGAGGGCGGCGAGCGAAAGACAAGGTCGGGCGGAACAGGGGTTCAGCCCGCCCGCCGCCGTTCGCCGTTCACCACTGTACCGGCGAGCAGAAACTGGTGGAGCAGGCGGACGAAAGTCTCGGTCGCTTGCCCCTCGGCGGCGGCGCCCACGTGCCGCCGCAGGAAGGCAGCGCGCCGGCGCGACCACTCCTCGGTGCGGTAGCTGCCGTCGCGGACGGCGGCCAGGGCCTCGGCCAGTTCACCACGATCGCGGGCGCGCACGGAGACCCCTTCTTCCACATAAGGGTAGGGGTCGCCCGCGGACGAGTAGTCGAGCGAGATGGTCGGTTTGCCCAGTAAGGTCGCTTCGAGCAGCGTGGTGGAGGTCGCGCTGGCCAGGACGTCGCAGGCGCCGAGCAAATCGTTGAAGCCGTCCGCATGAACCTCGACCGCGCCGGCTGCGGCACCATCGGCCAGCGCCTGGTACGCCGCCCGTTGCTTGTCCAGCAGCCAGAGCTTGATGCAGACCCGGCTGGCTGGAACATCGCGGAGGAGGTCGATCAGGTCGCGCGTGGCTTGGATCATCCACGGATAGGGCTGTGTGGTGACCAGCACGACGAACGCCTCGGACGGCAGCCGCAAGCGCTGCCGGCATTCATCCCGGCGCGGCGGGTTGCGTACCAGCCAGTCGAAGCGCGGCGCCCCTGCCAGCAGGACGCGCTCCCGGGGATAGGCGCCGATCTCGCTCACCGTCTCCCGCGCGAACGCGCCGTAGGCCGCGAAGTAGGTGGGAATGGGGCTGTCCTCGGCACAACCGGCGGGCAGGGTGTAGTGGAGGTGCAGCGGATAGACGACGCCATGCTGCGCGCCCAGGGTGGGAATACCCAGCCGCTCGCAGGCGGCGATGTTGATCGAGCCATTGCGGTAGAACTCGCAATGCACCACGGCCGCCAGGGGTTGTCTGCCGCCGTGGCGCAGCGCTGCCGCCCGCGCCGCCACCGTGCGCTCCCAGCCGAGCGCGGACTCGACACCCTGCCGCAGGCGCGGTCCGAAGATGCAGGCCAGGTTCGCGCCGTCGAACTTCCAGAGTTGGTCATGCGTGGTGGCTCGTTCCAGTCGGTAGAACTGCGCGAGGCGCAGACACTGCCGCCAGCAGAGCCGCGCCATCGGCCAGGGCGCGAGGCGCGCCGTCTCGACGGGGATGGCGTCCGCGATACGCTCCAGGTCGGCGGCGCGTCCGCCCGCCGGTTGCAGCACGACCCAGTTTGGGTCCAGCACGTAGCGGCAAGCGATGCCATACCGCGACGACAGTTCCGCGCGCACGCTGCGCCAGTACCAGTTCGAGCCATCCGGATCGAAGTGGCGGGGATACTCGGTCGTGAGGAGCACGCAGGGTGCGACTTCCGTGGAAGGCGGTCGCCGGCGCGTCAGCGCTTGCCGCACCCAACCGACGGTCTCGCGCAGCAGGTAGCCCGCGACCCGGCACCCTTGCCGGAGCAGCCAGGCCCCGAGCGAGGGCAGCCGCCTCGCGCCCTTCGGAGTGCCGGGCGTCAGGCGCAAAGTCAGGCCAGCATCTCGAACCAACGACGCCACCACTGTCCCCAGGTTCGTCGACGCGGTGTGCAAGATGACTTCCGTAGGTTGCAACCGTTCCAGCGCCGCGCGAATGGCGCAGCAAGCCCGTGCCGTGACGAAGGGTTCATCGAAGGGGTGCCGGTCACCGCCGGGACCGACGGTCCACCACACGGAAAAACCGCCCTCGAGCGGCAGCAGGCCCCGCACGCGCCGGTGGCCGCCCACGCGGTCCAGGAACGCCAGGAACCGGTCGCGCGCCGTCTCGCGGACCTGCGGCATGAACGGAGTCCAGTGTTCGGGATAGGCGTCAGTCGCGAGGTCGTCTTGCAGGTGCAGAACGTGGATCGAGGTGGAGACGGGCAGCAGTTCTTGGAGCCAGGCAAGGTTGTCCGCCGCAAGCACCCGGTCAACAATCAACAATGTACGCGTTCGGCCAGTTGATGCAGCGACTTGCAACGCGGACATATAGGGTGTCTCCAGGATGTCGGTCCATCGCCCAGAACGGCGGTGCGCCGGCGATGCCGGCAAGCTGGATAATCTGGGCGGCTCTTGCTCGCATGACTGCCCGAACGCCCAACTAATGCCGCGGACGCTGGCTGACGTCAACACGGCTTGACTGAGCAGTCGAAACGCTGGAGGGGCGGTTTGCCGCGCTTGCGGCGACGTGCCGTGGCGGATTCGTATTGCCGGCACTTAACGATCACTTTATGTTGGCCCCGCTTGGCCGCCATCCCGGTGGCGCATGGATCGCTGTCTTAGTCCGAGGTTCGCGCAATGCCCCTGCTCACCTCCGCACTTGGCACCTGGAACCTGCCGCATTTCCACAGGTGGCAGGATCGCGGCAAGAACCTGCGCTTGCCCCGCACGCCACTGGTTGGTCGGCGGAGCCGCATCGCCACGATCGGCAGTTGTTTTGCGACGGAACTGGCAGCCAGCATGCAGCGCTGGCGATTGCTGGCCGAAATGCACCCGGCCAGCCGCTTTTACAACACCCGCTCCATCCGGCAGGAGATGCAGCGCATCTTCGGGACCTGGGAGGGATATCAACGGGAACCGATGTGGCGCGATCGGGACGGCTTTGTGCATCCGTTCAAGTCCCGTCAGGCGTTTGCGACCGAAACCGAGCTGCGCGCGTGGAGCGACTCGATCGACGCAGCCGCGGCGCAGCTGTTTCGCACTGCCGATATCATCGTCATCACACTGGGCCTCATCGAAGCCTGGCGCAACCCGACCACGGGCAATACTTTTATCCAGATGCCGCCGCCCGACGTTTTCGAGCGCTTGAGTCCGGAGTTCTATCGACTGACGGTTGCCGACATGGCCGATGATCTGAATGCCATTCACTCCGCGATACGTTCGGCGACCCAGGCCGAGATTGTAGTCACGGTGTCTCCGATCCCACTGCACGCCACCATGACGGCGAAGGACGTGCGGGTGGCCAACGCGGAATCCAAGGCGCGCATCCGCGCCGCCGTTTCGGAGTTCGTGGATGCCCATCCCGAGGTCCATTATTTCCCCTCGTTCGAGATGGTGTCGACGGCGGAAGCTCTGAGCGACTTCATGTTGGAGGACGGCCGTCATCTGCATCGCTACGCCGTCGATTACATCATGCACCAGTTCTTGACCTGCTTTGCCGCCCCCGACGTCACGCCGGGCAAGGTCGATACCAGCTGGTTGCGCGAACCGACCAAGCTCGCTGCTCGAGCGGACCACAGGCCGAGTTGGGCACGCCGGATCATGTCCAGATTGTGGTCCCCGGTCAAGAAACTGCGGGCCATGGCAGCGATGCGTTGACGGGCGCGGCCCATCCCGATCTTCCAGCGAGGCCGAATTGTCGCAAGTACAGGTCCGATTCACGACAAACCAGGTCGACAACCATCCCGAACGGCACGTCGGCGGCCGAGCAACTCAAGTATAGCGCGCTGACAAGCGTTGGCCATCGACGTTCAGGTTGGGCGCTAACAGCCGGAGAGTCCGGTAGGTTCGGCTGAATGCGCAAGCCAGGGTGGGAGTCGGTTTGTCGGTGCGGGGTGTGATGCTTCAGTTCGGCAGTCGTCGTCAAGGCTGGGGCCGCCCGATCCCGATTGACGCACGCGGAGTGTTCGGAGTATATCCCTCCCAGCAGGCACCTCGGTGAACCAGCACGGCTCCCACTCCCTAGAGAGATCAATCCGCAGCCCGTTCGACCGCACGCGAGGAACCTATTACGCCCGCCCTGCCTGGAATTCTTCCCGGCACTCGTGCCGGCGAACCAAGGCGCAAGGACGCGAACATGAATCTGAGCGAGAAATCGATCCTCATCACCGGCGGCACCGGTTCGTTCGGCAAGAAGCTGACCGAGGTGCTGTTGACCAGCCACCAGCCGAAGCGGCTGGTGATTTTCAGCCGCGACGAACTCAAGCAGTTCGAGATGCAGCAAGTCTTCGGCGAGGCGCAGTACCCCAACATCCGCTACTTCATCGGCGACGTGCGCGACCGGGAACGGCTCTACCGCGCGTTCGATGGGATCGACGTCGTGATTCACGCCGCAGCGCTGAAGCAGGTGCCCGCCGCCGAGTACAACCCCCTGGAGGCGATCCGCACCAACGTCCTCGGCGCGGCCAACGTCATCGACGCCGCCATCGACCGAGGGGTGGAACGGGTCATTGCTCTGAGCACGGACAAGGCGGCCAATCCCATCAACCTGTACGGCGCGACCAAGCTCTGCTCGGACAAGCTATTCGTGGCGGGCAATTGCTACGCCGGCAAGCACCACACCCGCTTCGGCGTGGTGCGCTACGGCAACGTGGTCGGCAGCCGGGGCAGCGTCATCCCCTTCTTCCTCAAGATGCGCCAGACCGGCCGGCTACCCATTACCGACGCGCGCATGACGCGCTTCTGGATCACCCTCGACCAGGGCGTCGATTTCGTCTTGCAAGCCTTGCGGCGCACCGTGGGCGGCGAGGTCTTCGTCCCGAAGATTCCGAGCATGCGCGTGATTGACCTGGCCCGGGCCGTCGCGCCGTGGTGCAAGCTCGACCACGTCGGCATCCGCCCCGGCGAGAAGCTGCACGAAGTCATGATCACCGACGACGACGCCCGCTGCACGCTGGAATTCGACGATTATTTCGCCATCATTCCGCGCCACCTGGACCTGGCGGGGTATCAAGCCAAGCACGGCGGCCAGCCCTGTCCGGAGGGCTTCCGCTACGGCAGCGACAACAACACCCAGTGGCTCAGCGTGGACGACCTGAAGCGGATCGCGGGCATCGACACGGAGCAATCCGAGGCGCGCGCCGCATGAGCGAATTCATCCCCTACGGCCGGCAGTGGATCGATGACGACGACGTGGCGGCGGTCGCGGATGTGCTGCGCTCCGACTGGCTGACCACCGGACCCAAGGTCGCCGAGTTCGAGGCCGCCCTGGCGGCATGCGGCGGCACCCGCTATGCCGTGGCGTATTGCAACGGCACCGCGGCCTTGCACGGCATGATGTTCGCCCTGGATATCGGCCCCGGCGACGAGGTGATTGTCCCGGCGCTGACCTTCGCGGCCACGGCCAACGCCGTGGTCTACCAGGGCGGCACGCCAGTGTTCGCGGACGTCGATCCGGACACGCTGCTGATGGACCCGGCCAGCGTGTCGGCGCGGATCACGGCGCGGACGCGGGCGATTATTGCCGTCGATTACGCTGGCCAGCCGTGCGACTACGACGCCTTGCAGTCGTTGGCCGACCGTCACGGGCTGGCGCTCCTGGCCGATGCTTGCCATGCACTCGGCGGCAGTTACCGGGGGCGCCGCGCGGGCTCGCTGGCGCGCATGACGGCCTTTAGCTTCCACCCGGTCAAGACGATCGCCTGCGGCGAGGGTGGCGCGGTCACCACCGACGACGCCGACCTGAACGCCCGACTGCGGCTGTTCCGCAATCACGGCATCAGCACCGACCACCGCCAGCGCGAGGCCGCCGGCGCGTGGTACTACGAGATGGTGGAACTGGGCTACAACTACCGGCTGAGCGACATCCACTGCGCGCTGGGCCTGAGCCAGCTTGCCAAGCTGCCGCGGTTTCTGGAGCGCCGGCGGGCCATCGCCCGGCGCTACGACGCGGCGTTCGCCGGCTCGACAAACCTCCAACCGCTGGCCCGCCAGGACAACGTCGAGCATGCCTATCACCTCTACGTCGTCCGGCTGCCCGAACGCGACGCCGCGTTCGCGACGCTGCGCCGTCAGGGCATCGGAGTCAACGTCCATTACGTGCCGGTCCACTTGCACCCGTTCTACCGCCAGCGCTTCGGCACAGCGGCGGGCCTGTGCCCGGTCGCGGAGCAGGCGTATCGGCACATTCTCTCGTTGCCGATCTATCCGGGTTTGAGCGACGCGGACCAGACGCGGGTGCTCGGGGCCGTCCGTTCCGTCGGGGAGTCCACCGACCAAAAGAAACTTGCGGGTTAGGTCATTCATGCCACAGCGCCGTTTGAAAGCACTCGTCGTCGGCACAGGCTCCATCGGACGCCGTCATGCTCGCAATCTCCAGGGGCTTGGGGTCGAAGTGAGCGGTTGTGATCGGGATCCGACAAGACTGGGCCCGTTGGTTGACGAGTTGCACGTTCAAGGGGTTGAAGACCTCGACGTGGCGCTCCGTTCGATCGAGCCAGACGCCGTCATCGTTTGCACCCCGCCCGTCTCCCATCTCGGCGTCGCCCGCCGGTCTCTGGAAGCCGGGGCCGACGTGTTCGTCGAGAAACCGGTGTCCCACACTTGCGAAGGCGTGCTTCAACTCGATGAGCTGGCGCGTGGCAGAGGTCGAATCGTTCAGGTCGGCTACAATCTGCGCTTCCACCCCGGGATTCGCAAGCTCAAGGAACTGCTTGCTGACGGCGGCATCGGCCGACCACTCTACGTACATGCGGAATGCGCGCAGTATCTGCCCGACTGGCGTCCCTGGCAGGCCTACCAGGCCAGTTACACGGCCAACAAAGCGATGGGGGGTGGCATCCTGCTTGATGCTTCCCATGAGATCGATTACGTCTGCGACCTGTTCGGGCGGCCTCGCCAAGTGATTTGCCTGGCGGGCAAGGTCAGCCGCCTCGAAATGGACGTCGAAGATTGCGCCACACTCCTACTGCGCTTCGGCGATGCCCTGCATGCGGACATTCATCTGGATTGCGTGCAGCGCGAGCAGGTACGCACCTGCCGGATCGCCGGGGAAGCGGGCACGCTTACCTGGGACTATCGACAGAACGCCGTTCGCGCCTATTCGAGCGTTGACCGATCCTGGACGGAGTTCGCCTACGAGTTCGCGCCGAACGACATGTACATCGCTGAGATGCAGCATTTTTTGCACTGCATCGAGAGTCGGCAGCCGCCGGCGATCGGCCTGGCGGACGGCTTGCGAGCACTCCAGGTGGTCGAGGCCGCCCGCGACTGGGCCGAGTTGCGGGAGGCCGCATGATCGACCTGTCCGGCAACGTGGCGCTGGTGACGGGCGGGTCCAGAGGCCTGGGCCGGGAGATCGCGTTGCAGCTGGCCCGCGCGGGGTGCGATCTGGCATTCACTTATCGGTCGGATGCAGCGGCTGCCGGCGTGGTGCGGGCCGCGATCTGCGCCTTGGGGCGCAAGGCCGTGGACCTTCAGGCCGACGTCGCCGACTACGAGCGGGCGCACGCGGTCGTGCGGGAAACCGAGGAGCAACTGGGGCCGCTGAGTATCCTTGTTTGCAATGCAGGCGTCGCGCGCTCTGCCAGCCTGCTACGGATGACCGAGGCGGATTGGGACGACGTCCTGGGCATCTCGTTGAAAGGCAGCTTCAACTACCTGCACGCGGTTGCTCCGGGATTCGTAGCGCGGAAGGCTGGGAAGATCGTGTGCATCGGTTCAATCAATGGCCTGCGCGGCCGAATCGGTACGGCCAGCTACAACGCGGCCAAGGCCGGCTTGACTGGGCTCGTCAAGACGGCGGCGGCGGAGTTGGGGCCGTACAGCGTCAACGTCAACCTGGTGGCGCCGGGCTTTATCGAGACCACATCGCAACAGAACACCTCGGAACTGATCCGCGATCTGGTGCTGAAGGAATGCGCCATCAAGCGACTGGGACAACCCGAGGACATTGCTCCGCTGGTAACTTTCTTATGCTCGCCGCTGGCCCGTCACTTGACGGGCCAAGTCATCAAGGCCGACGCGGGGCAATACCTATGATCTCCGGTCGCCGTATTGGGATCATTCAGGCGCGGATGAATTCATCCCGCCTGCCAGGCAAGGCGGTCGCCGACCTCTGCGGCGAACCACTGCTGGCCCGACTCCTGCAACGGTTATCGGGTTCCCGCGAATTGGACCAGCTAGTCCTGGCCACTACCCTACTGCCGGCGGACGACCGACTCGGCGCGCTGGCCGCAGCCCACGGAATTGCCTGGGTTCGGGGCAGCGAGGACGATGTGCTGGACCGCATGTATCAAGCGGCCTGCCAATACCACGCGGACATTGTCGTCCGCCTCACGGCGGACAATCCGTTGGTCGACGGAGCACTCGTAGACCTGGCCGTATCAAGTCTGGTGGGCGGCAACCGCGATTACGCCGCTGTATCCGTCAAGGGAGGGTTCCCCCTCGGGATCAGCGTCGAAGTATGCCGGATGGCGGCCCTCCAGACCGCCTGGCAACAGGCGATCGAGCCCTGCATGCGGGAGCACGTGACGCCTTTCATCCACACGCAGCCGGAACGGTTTTCCGTGGAATGGCTGGTGAGCGACACAGACTACAGCAGTCTGCGCGTGACGGTGGATACTCCGGAAGACCTGGCGCTGATTCGCTGTGTGTTCGCCCACTTCGGCCGAAACGATTTCGCCTGGGAGGCGGCGGCCCGGGTTTGCCTGGCGCGTCCCGAGTGGACGCGGCTGAACCAACACATCCAACAAAAGAGCGTGGATCGTGTCGCGTGACGGAAAGGCACTGTTGTTGCGCGCGGACGCCAGCACCCGCATCGGCACCGGCCATGTGATGCGCTGCCTGGCACTGGCGCAAGCCTGGCAGAACGCGGGCGGTCAGGCGCTGCTGGCCTGCTGTGAGACACCCGACGCGCTTACGGCTCGCTGGCGTGCCGAGGGCATGCAAGTTCTGTCCATCGCCGGCGAACCCGGTTCCGTGCTGGACGCGCGCGAAACCTGCAAATTGGCGCGCGATGCCGGCGCCGCGTGGGTGGTGCTGGACGGCTATCAGTTCCCTCCCGCGTTTCAGGGAATAATCAAGGATGCTGGGCTGTCCCTGCTTTGCGTGGACGACCTGGGCGCGGCTGCCCCGTATCAGGCCGACCTGATCCTGAACCAGAACTTGCACGCCAACGAAGCGCTGTACCGCGAGCGCCCCTTAGCCACGCAATTACTGCTCGGGCCGCGGTTCGCCTTGCTGCGCCGCGAGTTCCAGCCCTGGCGCGACTGGGTGCGGCCTGCTGCCGTCGGGGCGAGACGCCTGCTCGTCACGCTCGGCGGCAGCGATCCGGACAATTGCACGACCGCGATCCTCCGGGGCTTGCGGCAGGCGGACCTGGCGGGCTGGCTGGTTCAGGTCGTGCTCGGGCCGGGCAACCCGCACCGGGCCGCCGTGATGGACGAAGCCGGACGCTGCCCGTTCACGATCCAGGTGCTGGAGCATGTGCGCGAAATGCCGGCCTTGATGCGCCATGCCGATGCCGCCATCGCGGCCTGCGGCAGCACCTGCTGGGAACTGCTCTTCTTCAACTTGCCGACGGCGGCGCTGGTCATTGCCGACAATCAATTGCCGTCGGCGAGCCGACTCACTGCACAGCGACTTATGAAGGTTGTGTCCATCAAGTCGCCGCTGCTGGCCAGCGCGTTGCGGGACTTCCTGGCGGGCCTGCCGTCGTGGTTTCGGGAAACGCTCGAGCGCCCCCGACTGGTGGACGGACGGGGAGCGGAGCGGGTCGTGCGGACCCTGGGGCTCGATGTGCCTGGGGTGCGGCCGGCCGTCGTCGGCGATAGCCACGATGTCTGGCGGTGCTCGAACGAACCGAGCGTGCGCGCCGTCGCCTTCAACCCGTCGGAGATTCCTTGGAACGAACACGCGGAATGGTACCGCCGCAAGTTGGCCGACCCGGACTGCCAGTTTCTGGTGGCGACGGAGAACGAAGCTGCTATCGTCGGCCACTGTCGCTGCCAGCGGGAGCCGGCAGGGTGGGTCATTTCCGTGTGTCTGTCGGCCCGCAGTCGGGGGAAAGGCTACGGCTGGCGCGTGATTCGCCAGGCCGTCGAACGATTGGCCGCGCAGCGCGGGGCGACCGAGGTTCACGCTTACATCCGGCCCGACAACGAACCGTCGCTCCGGGCATTCGCGCGCGCTGGGTTTCACCAACAAGGGCGCCGAACGGTCAACGGGGTCGAGGTCGCGCATTGGGTCGCAATCTCCTCAGCCGCCTCCACTCAACCCGGCTCCACCCCAGACGCGGGCCGCGCTGCCTGATGGTTGGTGTGCAGACTTCCGGAGGTGAAACATGACTGGCGAGTTCAAGATCGGCAATCGCCCCATCGGCCCCGGACGCCCGGCCTACATCATCGCCGAGTTGTCGGCCAACCATAACCGGAGCTTTGATGAGGCCGTCAAGTTGGTCCGGGCCGCAAAGGACATCGGCGCTGACGCCGTCAAGTTGCAGACCTACACTGCCGACACGCTGACCATTCGTTGCGACCGGCCGGAGTTCCGCATTGGCGGTGGCACCCTTTGGGACGGCAAGACCCTGCACGACCTCTACGGCGAAGCGTACACGCCCTGGGACTGGCAGCCCCGCCTGAAGCAGGTCGCCGACGAGATCGGCATTCACCTGTTCAGTACGCCCTTCGACCCGACCGCGGTGGACTTCCTCGAAGCGATGGACGTGCCGGCCTACAAGATCGCTTCCTTCGAGATGATTGACCTGCCGCTGATCGAAAAGGTCGCGCGGACCGGGAAGCCGGTCATCATGTCCACGGGCATGGCCACGCGGGAAGAGATCGACGAGGCCGTGGCGGCTGTCCGTCGCCACGGAGTGGACCTGGCGTTGCTCAAATGCACCAGCGCCTACCCGGCGCGGCCGGAAGACGCCAACTTGCGGACCATCGTGGACCTGGGCCAGCGCTACGGCGTGCCGGCGGGGCTGTCCGACCACACGATGGGCATCGCGGTGCCCGTGGCGGCGATCGCCCTGGGCGCCTGCATTATCGAGAAGCACCTGACCTGGTCGCGCTCGGTCCCCGGTCCTGACGCGGCGTTCTCGCTGGAGATCGAGGAGTTCCGCGACCTGATCGCCGCGGTGCGTGTCGCCGAACGCGCCCTGGGAGAGGTCCGCTACGGCACAGGCGAGCAAGAAGCAGCCAGCCGCGTGTTCCGGCGCTCGCTGTTCGCGGTGGCCGACATCCAGGCCGGGCAGCCGTTCACCGAAGCCAACGTCCGTTCCATCCGGCCCGGTTACGGTCTGCCGCCCAAGTACTTGCCGGCTATTCTCGGCCGGTTCGCCCCGCGCGACATTCCACGCGGCACGCCCTTGAGCTGGGACCTGCTGCCCGAAACGGCGGTGCCTCGAAAAGCCGCGGGCTGAAAATTGCCTCTTCCGTAATGCAAGTTCGTAGTTCCGCCTTCAGGCGGTCGAGCGACTCGACCGCCTGAAGGCGGAACTACGAACTGAGCGAACCAATCTGAACTCTACCCCGCGATCAATCCCTTCACCGGCCGCCCACGATCCGTGATGGCGATGGAGCGGCCCACCGGGCTGACCTTTTCCTTGTCGGGGTCCATGCCGAGCAGCGTGGCCAGCGTGGCGAAGAAGTTCGGCACCGTGACCGGGTTGTCGGCGGGTTTCGCGCCTTCGGCGTCGGTGCTGCCGTAGGCTTGCCCGCCGCGAATGCCGCCGCCGGCCAACAGGGCGCTGCTCGCCGCTGGGTGGTGGTCGCGGCCCTCGCCGGGCGTGATCTGCGGGCTGCGGCCGAACTCTCCCATGCAAATGACCAGCGTGTCGTCGAGGCGCTTGCGGTCGGCCAGGTCGCGCAGCAGGGCGGCCATCGCCGGGTCCAGGTCCGCCGTCAGGTGCTTCACCTGCGTGAAGTTGTCGTAGTGCGTGTCCCAGCCGTCGAGCGTCACCTCGACGAACTTCACCCCTGCCTCCACCAGTCGCCGCGCCATCAGGCAGCCCCGACCGAAATCCGTGTCGCCGTAGAGCCGACGGGCCGATTCCGGCTCGTCCTTGATGTCAAACGCCTTCGCCAGCGGTGAACGCATCAGCCGGGGGGCCTTGTCGTAGACCGTGCCGTGCCCGGCGACGCCTGGTTGGCCCGTCCGCGCCGCGAAGTTCTGCTGCACGAGGCGGAAGGCGTCGAGCCGGTCGGCGAAGCGGGCCTGGTCCACGTCTTTCGCGAAGCCCAGGTTGCGCACCCCGTCCTTCGCGTCCTGAATGACGAACGGATGTGCTCCACGCCGAGGAAGCCCGCGCCGAACGACGATCCGCGGATGCTGACAAAGTTCGGCAGCTCGAATTTCGGGTCGCCCAGTTGATGGCTGATCCAGGCGCCGAAGCTGGGATGCTTCAGGCTGCCCGACGGAATGTAGCCGGTGTGCATCAGGTACTGACCGCGGTCGTGATTGCCCTCGGTGCTGGTCAGCGAACGGACGACGGCCAGCTTGTCGGCCTGCTCGGCGAGGCGCGGCAGGTGCTCCGAGAACTGCACGCCGCGAATGCGCGTGCCGATGGCCTTGAACGGCCCGCCGACCCTGGTGCCGGGCTTCGGGTTGAAGGTGTCGAGGTGGCTCGGCCCACCATTGAGCCAGAGCAGGATGCAAGACTTCGCTTTGGGTTTCGTCGCGGACTGGGCGGCGCAGTGCTGCCAGTGCGGCACGGCCAGGCCCAGCGGCGCGCCCAGACCGCCGGTGAGGAAGCCGCGCCGGTGGAGGTCGGACTACGGGGAGCTGGAGGTTGATCGTGCCCATAAACTCTCGGTCCTGTGTCGCTGGTCCAGCGTCCGGCCGGTACGGGGCCGTCGCCTCCGCGCGGACGGCGCACCGCCGCCGTCCGCATGGATCGTTCCAGATGATTTTTGATCATAGAGCAGTGCCCGGACGGCACCAACAAAATTGATGGGGAAGCGGTCGGCAGGGGAGGCGGGCGTCGCGGACAATCGGCGCGGGGGTTGTCGGCGCGATCAGCTCGCCTTGAGCCATGCGCGGAGACGCTGACGCATAAACTGCCGCAGCGACTCGCCCGGCATCTGGCTGAGGCGTAGCTTGAGCCGGACCGCCGTGCGAAAACAGGCGGACCGGATGCCGCCGCCGGCCGGCAGCGACTTCTCGAAGTGAGTCAGGCATTGGCGGCGCAGTTCGGACCATTGCGTTCGGTCTACAGGCCGTCTCGGACCTGAGGCCACGCGTTGCAGCCATTGTTGCATTTGTTGCTTCTGCGCGAGCATCCAGGCCGTCGTCAGTCGTCCGGCTTCCTCCGCTCTGGGGAAGAACTCGCCCAGGGCGGCCACGAAACCTCGATCCGTATCGGGATGCGTAACTTCCACGCAGTCTTGCGGCCGACCGAACGCCTCAAACAACCCGGGCATCTTGTGGCCATGACTGGAGAAGTAAGTGCCGAAGGTCGGCACGCCAATGGCGCTCGCGAGGATGCATGCATGAAAGCGTGAGGCCACGACCAGCGAGAGGTCGGACAGCAAGCGCAGATAGTCGTCGATGTCGGTCGGCTGACAAAGCGTCACGCGCTCGCCCAACCCTTCCGCCACGGCGGCAGCGTGGATCGCCTGGGCCAGTTCGAGGTCGCTCGCTACTTGAGAGAACACGCGTACTTCGCCGCGTGGGTGCCGGTCCAGGAACGTCCGGATCGCGAGCAGCGCGGTCTGGAGGCTCCGCGAGCGGGCAAAGCCGTCCTGGCGGTGTTCGCGAAGATTGGTCGCACTCTGCTCGGGACCCACGCGCAGCCCAAAGTCTTCCAGGCGCATTACCAGCCCGAGCCGGGGAACGACTGGAGGCCCCTCGCGAAGCCCCTGGTCGCGGACGAAGAAAGCGGGATCGAGCAGCAAGGGAACCGTGTGCTGTGGACCGAGGCGGGCCATTTCCTGAACGGACCCGGCGTCGCGCACGGATACTGCGTCGTTCAGCGCGAAATAGCGCTGCACGAGCGCTCGACTGGAGGCTTCCTGGAAGGGACCGATCGTCGCCGCGCAGGTAGCGAACGGTATGCCTTTCGCCAAGGCCGCCATTCCTGGCAACAGCCGCCACAACAGATCGGCTCGGAACGAATCCTGATAGCTGAACAGGTGCTCGCCGGCGTTGTAGATGACAAGGTCGCAATCATCGAGTCGCGCATCCGCGAGAAACCGTGGCGGCGCGCTCAGGTAGCGCGCGAGCTTCGATTGCGCGCCCCGCGAGGCGGGCGCTGACGGCAGCGCGGCGGCGTAAGTGACGCCGTCGAGGTCCCCGATGCTTCCCAGGGCGGCTGGCAGCGCTGTTTCCGTGAGGTTGAGAAACACGAAGTGATACTGCTGTCCGGGAAACACCGAACGCAGCAGGTTGATGGTCCCACGATTGATGGCCAGGTCGCCCAGGTTGCTGGAAACGTATCCGTAGGCCACGCCGATTCGCATGGGGCTTCTCTCCCGAATTCCTGACTGCACTACGTTTCGTGCGCTAACGTCCACGAACGACCGCTCAGGCGCTCTGGCGCAAGACCGCGGGCGAGCCGCGGCGCAGGGCCGCGACGATGCGACTGCTGGCGTCCCCGTCACCGTAGGGATTCGAGACCGTGCTCATTCTCTGGTAGGCGTTGGCATCGTCGAGAAGGCAATTGGCCTCGGCCACGATCCGTCGTTCGTCCGTGCCCACCAGCCGCACCGTGCCGGCCGCGACCGCCTCGGGACGCTCGGTGGTGTCACGCATGACCAGCACCGGCTTGCCCAGCGAGGGCGCCTCTTCCTGCACCCCACCCGAGTCGGTGATGATGAGGTGCGACCGGTCCATCAGGTACACGAACGGCAAGTACTCCTGCGGCGCGATGAGGTGGATGTTCGGAAAGCCGCCCAGAATGCGCCGTACCGGCTCCTGCACCTGCGGATTGAGATGGACGGGGTACACAATCTCCAGGCCGTCGCGCCGCGCCAGCTGGGCCAGGCCGAGGCAGATGCGCTCGAAACCCGGCCCGAAGTTCTCGCGACGATGGCCGGTGACCAGGACGAGCCGGCGTTCGGGGTGCAGGAACGCGAAGCGCTCGGCCATGTCCTGGGCCAGCACGGCGTCGTGGCGGAGCCGCTGGACCACGTCGAGCAGCGCGTCGATCACGGTGTTGCCGGTCAGGACGATGCGGTCGGGCGGCACGCCTTCGCGTTCGAGGTTCCGAGAGGCCGTCGTCGTGGGCGTGAAGTGCAGATCGGCAAGGACGCTGGTGAGCCGGCGGTTGGCTTCCTCCGGCCAGGGGGCGTAGTTGTTGCCGGTGCGCAGGCCGGCCTCGACATGCCCGACCGCGATGCGCCGGTAGAAGGCCGCCAACGTGGCGGCGAAGGTCGTCGTGGTGTCGCCATGCACCAGAACGCGGTCGGGGGTATAGGCGTCGAAGACGTCGTGCAGTCCGTGCAAGATGGCACTGGTCAGCTGCGTGAGTTGTCCTTGCGCGCGCGCCATGACGTTCAGGTCGTAGTCGGGCTGGATGTCGAACAGGCGCAGCACCTGGTCGAACATTTCCCGATGCTGCGCGGTGACGCAGACGCGGTGCTCGAGGTCGGGAGCGGCCCGGAGGGCCTTGACGACCGGGGCCATCTTGATGGCCTCCGGCCTGGTTCCGAACACCACCAGCAGCTTCATGGACCTGGACCTCGCGGACAGGGAGTCAACGGACGGTCACGCTCACGCCGGAATGGATCGGCCCTGCCCCGCGAGCCGTAGTTCTTGCTCGGGAACGGCGCGGGTTCGGTTCTGCCAGGCGCCGCAGAAATCGAGGAGGCATTTGCCGGCCAGGCGGTCGAGAGCCAGGGCCGCGAAGGCGCGGTGGTTGACGAGCGCGACGAGAACGTCCGCCTGCGCGGCGGCCGCGGCCAGGGATTCGAGCGTTACGGGCAGATCCGCCAGACTTTGGGGCAACGACTCAACATGGGGCTCGACGGCCAGGATGCGGCCCACGCCGCTCCGGGCCAGGTGGGCGACAATTTCCATCGCCGGACTTTCGCGCAGGTCGTCGATGTCCGGTTTGTAGCTAAGGCCCAGACAGGCGATTACAGGATGCTCGTAGCGACGGGCCGCCCGCAGCACTTGCTCCACGACCCAGTGTGGTTTGGCGTCGTTGATCGCGCGAGCTGTGCGGATCAGCTGGCTCTGCTCGGGCGCGGTATGCACGATGAACCACGGATCGACGGCGATGCAGTGGCCGCCCACCCCAGGCCCAGGCTGCAATACATTCACCCGCGGATGGCAGTTCGTCAGGCGGATCAGTTCCCAGACGTCGATGCCCAACCGATCGCACAGCAGCGACAGTTCGTTGGCGAAGGCGATGTTGACGTCGCGGAAGGCATTCTCGGCAAGCTTGGCCAGCTCGGCAGTGTCGGCATCGGTGAGCAGGCACCTGCCGGTCACGAAGCAGCGGTAGAGCGCTGCCGCCCGCCGGGCGCAGCGCGGCGACAGCCCGCCAATGATGCGATCGTTCTGGATCAGCTCCCGCAAGGTCTGGCCGGGGATGACGCGCTCGGGGCAGTGGGCGACCTGGATGTCGGCCTGTTCCTCCGCTTGTTGAGGAAAGCTCAGGTCGGGACGCAGGGCGGCGAGTTGCTCGGCAACGTGCCGCGTCGTACCGACCGGCGAAGTCGATTCCAGGATGACGAGGTTGCCCTTGTCGATCGCCGGTGCGATGGCCTGGATGGCCGCATCCACGTAGCTCAGGTCCGGCACGTGCCCCTCCTGAAACGGAGTGGGCACGGTCACGATGAAAGCATCCGCCTGCTCGATCTGGGTGCTGGCCCGCAGCCTCTGGTTGCGGACTACGCGGGCGACAAGGTCGCCCAGTCCGGCCTCGATGATGTGGCATTGCCCCGCATTGACGCGCTGGACAATCTCTGGGTTCACATCCACGCCGACCGTGTCAATGTTGGCGTTGGCGATGGTCGCCGCCGTCGGCAGGCCGATGTAGCCCAGGCCGACGACCACGACGCGGCCAAACGGCGCCAGCGGATCGCTCTCGGTCACGATGCGCAATGAATCCCCCACGAAGTCGTACCCCCGGTCGTGTTCCGATTCCGGTTCAATTTGGGCGATTCACCGAACGGCCATAGCCGCCCCCACTGTTTCCTGTCTACGGCGATTCGCCACGGTTGCGGTCGGCCGGAAAACCAGCGGTGTTGACTCAGGCAACCAGCCAGTTTGCCCAAAACTCGTGGTGTGACGGATCGAGGCGCTCACGATCTCGTTGTCCAGTGCGACCGCTGGTGCGCGTCCCCCTGGTCGATCTTGACCATCGCATGGGGATTCGGCACTATCCCCCGAATCAGCCCGCCTCGGACTCTCATCCTGCTGACTGTCTTTCCGTCCTGGTGAGTGCCGTCAATCCCATCGAACGAATGCACCGAGAAGCAAGTGGAACGCCCACGACCGATATTCGGGCGCCAGACCCACGCCGAAGTGAACGGACTGGCTCGGAAGTGGAGAACCCTGGATGACTCAGACAGATCGACAGCACGGTCATCAGCCGTTGCGGGTGGCGCATGTGATGGCCATGAGTCTGCCGCTCCTCAGCGGCTACACCATTCGCGGCAAGTATATCGTCGACGGGCAGGCGCGCGCGGGCCTACAGCCCTGCGTGGTCACCGGCCCCTTCTATCCCGGGAATCCGGCGGTGATCGACGACCAGATCATCAATGGTGTCCCCTACTATCGCGTCCCGCATTTCCTGGAAGATCAGCACGACCACGATTGGCGAACTGCGGTGCTGCGTTGGGGAAGCCGGTTGGTCCGGCGCGCTACCCCCGCGCCAATCGACGGCGATACGCCGCCCGCGACCATGGGACGCCCCCAGTCGCGCTCTAAGCTGCGGGCGACCTGTAGCTCGGTCTACCACGCCATGCAAGAGGCGCGCTTCCGCCGCCGGCTCGAACGCCTGTTCCGGTGCATCCGCCCCGACCTGGTGCATGCGCATACGCCCTATCACTGTGGCGCGGCAGCGTTGGCGGCCTGCCAATCCCTGGGAATCCCCTTCGTCTATGAAGTACGCGGTTGTTGGGAAGAAAGCGCGGTCGCCGAGCGCCAGATGGTGCGCGGCGGCCTCGAGCACCAACGCTGGCGACAGCGCGAGACGATGGTCATGCAACGGGCCGACGCCGTGGTGTGCATCTGCGAACAGCTGCGACAGGAAGTGATTGCGCGCGGCGTCCCCCCCCAGCGAGTCTTCGTCATTCCGAACGGCTTCGATCCGGCAACCATCCAGCGCAGTGCGCCCGCGGTGCCCGTCAACCTTCCCCGGCTTTCGGGGACCGTGGTGGGTTACATCGGCAGTCTACGGCAGCTCGAAGGCGTCGATGGACTGATCCGGGCTGCCGCCATTCTGCGCCAGCGGCAGGTCGATGTCTCGGTGCTCATCGTCGGCGAGGGCACGCATCGAGCTGGTCTGCAATCGCTGGCCGATAAGCTGGGCATCGCGGACCGCTGTTACTTTCCCGGCCGCGTGCCGCACGCGGAGATCGCCGCTTACTACCGAGCCATCGACGTCTTCGTCGTCTCCCGACCGGCGTTGCCAGTGACCGAACTCGTCACGCCGCTGAAGCCGTTCGAGGCGATGGCCTTCGGCCGCGCTTTGGTCGTTTCTGACTTGCCCGCCTTGCGCGAGATCGTCCGTCCCGAGGACACCGGGCTGCTGTACCGGGCCGACGATGATTCCCACCTGGCCGACCAATGCCTGCGGCTGATCCAGGCGCCCGACCTCCGGGCGCGGCTGGGTGACAACGCCCGGCGCTGGGTGGAGCAGGAACGCACCTGGGACCAGCTGCTCGCTGGCCTGGCGCAGCCCTACGCGCTGGCGCTCCAGGCTCGTGCCGCGGCGTGATGCGCGTCCAGCAGCAGTGGGCAGCGTTCGCCCCATACCTTGCTTTCGCCCGCGGCGGCCTCGCAGGTCGTTCTCCTGGACCTTTCGACAACTGCCTCAGGCGTTCCTGCTGCGCGGGCAGCAGGCTCTGGTGAAATTACACGAACATGCACTGCCTCTTGGTCCGCCACTCGATGGACTGGCGGATGCAGGAACTCCTCCAGCCCCCGCAACATCCGGCCGCGCGGCGGGCAAAACCTCCGGACGGGTTACTTTTTCTCGACCGAATTTTCGCTTTCCGTGGTAACATTCGACTGGGTTAGCTCGATTCTCATCTGGCCGGTCCTCGTGCCGAACTCCGGGGGGAGCCAAGCGGTGAGCGATTGGGATCGCATCGTGCGCGAGCACGGTCCGCTGGTCTACGCCACGGCCAAGCGCATCCTGGGAAACGCCGCCGACGCCGAAGACGTTTCGCAGGAAGTCCTGATCGAAGCCCTCCGCTTGCAACACTCCCGGCCCATCCGGCTCGAAGCCGGGTTGCTGCGCCGCCTGGCGGCC
>JAEUIF010000008.1 GCA_016795185.1 Planctomycetia bacterium
GAAGCTTGCGACGTTCCCATGCCCACGCAAAGCCGTGGGCATGGCACCCAGACGGGCTATCTAATGGACAACGACTCCCTTGAAATTGCACTGGCGCCCACGTCGTGCAAAAAAGGCGGGGCCCGCGGTCGCGCTGGAAAAGCCGGGCCCACGATAGCGCCCGGCATGATAGAATACTGTGGAGAACGTTCTGCCTACCTCTCCGGAAGTGAGGCCGCCATGTCATCGCCGTCCGGTTGCTCGTTGCTCCTGCCGCTCGCCTTGCTCGGCTTGGTGGTGCCCTTCGACCTGCCCGATTTGCAACCGAAGCTCGCTGGCGAATTGCGCATCGATGGCTCGACGCAGGTCTACTTCATCGCTGAAGCAGGGGCCGGGGCCTTTCAGAAACAGTTCTCCGACGTGGAAGTCCGCATCGGCAAGCAGGGCACCAACGTCGGCCTGGCTCTACTGGCGTCGGGCGACATCGACATTTGCACCGCTTCGCGCTCGATTCAGGAAGAAGAGGCCGGCGCAATTGAAGCCGGCTATATCGAAGTGCAGATCGCGTGGGACGCGGTCGCCGTGGTCGTCCACAAGGACAACACCTGGGTCGACAAGCTGACGCTTGAGCAGCTGCAAGCCATCTGGCGACCGGAAGACAACGGCGTCAAGAACGCCAAGAAGTGGAGCGACCTCGACGCGAAATGGCCGAAGGAAGACCTGAAGCTCTCGGGCCTGGCGCAGCATTCACAACTCGGCCGGCAGTTCTGCGAACTCATCAGCGGTGAAGGCGGCGCGATCCGCGAGGACTACACGACCGTCGGCACCACGGGCGAACTACCCCGCATTCTCGATGACAAGCACGCCCTCGGTTTCATCAGCCAGACGGTCTGGCGCAAACACTCCGACCAGCTGAAGCTGGTGGCTGTCGGCTTCAAGCCCGGCAAGTCGCCGGTCTCGCTGACGCCCGAGAGCCTGGACAACGGTAGCTATCCGTTGGTACGGCCGTTCTTTCTTTACGTCCGCAAGGATGCCTTGCAGAAGCCACAGGTGCTCGGCTTCCTGCGCTTCCTTTTGCAGCGGCCCGACCTGGTGCGCGAAGGCCGCTTCTTTGAGTTGAGCGCCGCGCGGCGAACGGCCCAGGAAGCGAAGCTCATTCAGGCACTGCGCTCAGAATAGCCCGCCGCTCCGCGGCGGAACGAGCGGCACAGCCGCGAGTGTGGCGTCAGTGATGTGCTGCTCACCATTGGTCAAACAATCAGCGCACTGCCAGCGACCGCTTCGCTCCCCAATGACAGCCTTTATGCCGCGATCCTGCCATTCAGTCTCCCTGGCGCGGCCTACCATCGACAGGACACGCGCGGCCACGCCGCTCGTACCGCCGCGGAGCGGCGGGCTGCTTTCCTGACTCCCGGCATTTCCTGCCATATACTTGCGTGGGCGTAAGCTCACCTTATAATTGCGAAAAGGTTGCAACACCGGCGCGGCCCGGTCGGACGGAGACCGGGTGTTTGTCGGGCGGGGGGTTCACCTCGTGGTTGAATATCGTTCGTTCCGCAATACCGATCCCCCGCACCTGGTCGAGGTCTGGAACGAGAGTTTCTCCAGTCGTGGTATCGCTCGTTTGCGCCATAGCAGCGTGCTCGAACGTCACGTCTTCGCCAAGCCTTATTTCGACCCGCAGGGGCTGATCGTCGCCGAGGAGGACGGCAAGCGCGTCGGCTTTGCGCACGCCGCCTTCGGCCCGAACCAGCGCGAGACCATGCTGTCGAAGCACCAGGGCGTGATCTGCCTGCTGGCGGTGCGGCCCAGCCATCAGCGCAAGGGCGTCGGCGCGGAACTGCTGCGCAAGGCGGAAGGCTACCTGCGCGAGCGCGGCGCCCAGGCCATCAATGCTGGCCTGCTCAAGCCCTACACACCGTTCTATTTTGGCGTCTTCGGCGGCAGCGATCTGCCCGGCATCCCGCTCAGCGAGAAGGGTGCCGGCGCGTTCTTCGAGAAGCACGAATACAAGCCGCTGGAAACGACCTACATTTTCCAGCGTTTCCTCGACAAGCCGATCAATGTGGCCGACGGCCGGTTCGCCAACCTGCGCCGCCGGTTCGATGTGCGCATCCTGCCCCGCATCCCCCTGGGAACCTGGTGGCAGGAATGCTCCCTGGGCCTGGCCGAGCCGGTCGAGTTCCGCCTTGAAGAGAAGCTCAACGGCAAGGTCGCCGGCCGGGCCACCGCCTGGGAAATGGACACTTTTAGCTGGACCTGGAACGTGCCAGCGGTAGGCATCCTCAACATTCAAATCCGCGACGACCTACGTCGCCAGGGCCTGGGCAAGTTCCTGCTGACGCAAATCCTCCGCTACCTCCAGGACCAGTACTTCGGCGTAACAGAGATCCACACGCCGGAAACCGAAGGCTCGCTGATCGGCCTGTACCGCAGCGTCGGCTTCGAGCAGGTGGACTCCGGGCGGCTGTACAAGAAGAGTTAGTCGCGGTTTCGCCGGTTGCTCCGTCGGAGGCAGCCATGATTGAACTGACCGAAGCACAAAGCCAGCAACTGAACGCCCCAGAGCCCGTCGCCATCGATCCAGCGACCGGCGAAACCTACGTGCTCGTGCGCCAGGAGGTCTACGAACGCATCCGGACGCTGGTGCTCGACGAGACGCCGAGCATGCAAGACGTGGCGCGGCTGGTCGAGGCGAACTTGCGAGAAGATGACGCCCACGATCCGTGGCTGGAAAGCTACCAGAAGTACCTGGAGAAACCATGACCCGGCTCCCGCTTGCGGTTTCGCAATCCCCTTGCGAACCGCCTCGCCGCATGTTCCAATAACCCCACCTGCCAGTCCCTCCCACCTGTTTCGAGCCAAGGAGAAACGACCATGAAGCTCTCGCGCGTCGCTGGCCTGTGCGGGCTGGCCCTGCTGCTGGCGCTGTCCACGGACGCCGTCTCGCAGGAAAAGAAGAAACCCGACGTCTACACCGACCCGAAGGAAGCCGGCCCCGAATACTTGATTCAGGGCGAGTACGTCGGCGCGGTCGGCAAGGACAAGTTCGGCGTGGAAGTGGTGGCCAAGGGCAACGGCAACTACATCGTCAACTTCGTGCCGGGCGGCCTGCGCGGAGACGGCGGCGACCAGACCAAGATCGTGCCTGCCGCCGCCAAGACCGAGGGCGACAAGATCAACGTCGCCACCAAGGACGGCAAGTGGAGCGGCGTCATCACCGGCGGCAAGTTCACCGGCAAGTCCGCCGACGGTGCGGAATTCACCTTCGAGAAGACCCAGCGCAAGAGCCCGACCGAAGGCGCCAAGCCGCCGGAGGGCGCGATTGTCCTCTTCGACGGCACCAGCCCGGAGAAGTGGTCGGGCGGCAAGATCGTGGACGACAAACTGCTCTTTTGCGGCGTCAACAGCAAGGACAATCTGCCCGTGGGCAAGTTGCACCTCGAGTTCCGCTCGGCGTTCCAGCCCAAGGCGGGCGGCCAGGGCCGGGGCAACAGCGGCGTCTACATCTGGGGCAAGGAAATCCAGGTGCTCGACAGCTTCGGCCTGAAGTCCGAGAAGGGCGACTGCGGCGCGTACTACGGCGAGAAGATTCCCGATATCAACATGTGCTACCCGCCGCTTTCCTGGCAGACCTACGACGTGGAATTCAAGAAGGGTGAGAACGGCACGCTCCTGGCCACCGTGCTGCACAACGGCGTCAAGATTCACGACAATTTCGACATCAAGGTGAAGCCGTCCGCCACGGGCCAGAAGATTAACCTGCAAAACCACGGCGACCCGGTGCATTTCCGCAA
>JAEUIF010000077.1 GCA_016795185.1 Planctomycetia bacterium
CGGGAATTGCTGCCGCCACCGCAGCCCGATCACCTGGCTGAAGCTTGGGCTGCCGTGCAAGCGAAGGCCGCCAAGCCAGGGTTTGATCCCGAAGACCTGCGCGGCGACATCCTCGCCCTGCGCGCCCGCTTTCCAGGAACCCAACCGGCATTTCGCGCAGCGGAACTCCTGGCACGGCTGCCCTCGCCGCTCGATCAACTGGACGCGGCGCGGATTCCACCCGCGTTGCGCCTGGCACGGCAGCCGTCCGAACTGGTCGCGGTGCTGGGCGAACCACGCAATCAGAACTGGGGCGACATCTTTCGGCTGTCCTTCCGTCCGGACGGCAAGACGCTGGCCTGCGGCGCTTCATCCGACAAGACCGTGCGCGTCTGGGACCTGGCGGGCACCGAGCCACGGCGGGCCCAGGTGATCTCCGGTTACGGCTACACCGCGAACACGCTCGCGTTCACGCCGGATGGGCTGGGTCTGAGTTTCATTGGGGACGGCTGCGTGGTCCGCCACTGGGACCTCGCCAACAACCGCCAGCAGCCGTGGGCCGTGGTGCTCGGTCCCAGCAGCAGCACGGTTGTCACCTCCGTGGCCTTCGCACCGGACGGTAAAGCGTTGGCCTACGGGGGGGAAGACTGCACGGTGCATCTGTGGGATCTGGCGCGAACCGAGTCCAGAGAACGAGCGGTGCTGCGCGGACACACCGGCTCGGTCCTGGCGCTGGCCTTCTCGCCGGATGGCCAGACTCTGGCTTCCGGCTCCGCCGATCGCCTGGTCCGGCTCTGGGACCTGACGACGCAGCCGCCCCTGGAGCGCGCGGCCTTGAAGGGCCATCATCAGCGCATTCAGGGCCTGGCGTTCACACCGGACGGCAAATCACTGCTGTCCTGCGCGAACGACAGCAGCGTGCGCCTTTGGGATTTGAGCACGGGCAAGGAAAAGAACGTCTTCCGGGTCTCGAACAACAATTTCGTGGCCGTGACCGTTACCGCCGATGGTCGGCGCGCCGCCG
The DNA here is from genome assembly GCA_016795185.1 of Planctomycetia bacterium. GTDB lineage: Bacteria > Planctomycetota > Planctomycetia > Gemmatales > Gemmataceae > JAGVLI01. The sequence goes on from JAEUIF010000077.1 coordinate 1,004, forward strand.
CCAGTTCGTCCGGCGGCAGCGTCGTCTGGTGGGATTTGACCACGGGCACGAAGGGCGGCGAGTTTCAGTTTCCTTCGGGAGCCTGGAATGTCGCCTTCGCGCCGGACGGGCGTCACCTGGCGATCGGCAATGGCAACGGCACGGTCTACATTCTGCGCCTGGCCCAACGGCCGCCCCTCAGCGAGCGCTAACCATCTGCGAAACCGCAAGCAGCGTTCAGTTCTGCGCCCGGAAGCGTGCCTGCCCCCGCGCCCAGTCGCCCACGGTCACCTCCACTTGCAGCGCGCGCCGTTCGCGCCAGACCTGGAGGCGAATCTTCTGTCCGGGCGGCAGCGCGCTGACGTGGTTGATGAGGTGGTTTTCGGTGCGGATCGGCAGGTCGTCCACTTGCAGCAGCACATCACCCTGACGCAGTCCAGCGGCAGCGGCCGGCGTGTCTGGGTAGACCGCTTCCACCAGCGCACCCTGCACGCGGTTCAGGCCGAGCTTGAGGGCATCGGCCGGCTCGAACGAACCGGCCAGTTGGACGCCGAGATAGCCCCGCGCTACGGAGCCATTCTCCAGCAACTGCCCCATCACGCGCTTGACCAGGTTGATCGGAATGGCGAAGGCCACGCCGCTCGACGCACCGCTTTGCGAGGCAATGGCGGTGTTCAGGCCGATGACCTCGCCCTCGAGGTTGACCAGCGGCCCGCCGGACGAACCGGGGTTGATCGCGGCGTCGGTTTGCAGGAAATCCTTGATGCGGATGGTGCTGCCCAGGCTCACCTGGCCGCGCTCGCGCGCGCTGATGATGCCGTGCGTCACGGTCTGATTCAGGCCGAACGGGCTGCCAAACGCCAGCACCCACTGGCCGACGCGGACCTGGTCGCTGTCGCCCAGCGGCGCGGCCGGCAGGTTGTCGGCGTCCACGCGCATGACGGCGATATCGGACTCCGGGTCGGTCCAGACCTGGGCGGGCCGCAGCACCCGGCCGTCCGCCAGGTGCAGCGTGATCTGCTCGGGCCGGGCCTGGCTGACGACATGGTTGTTCGTCAGCGCGTAGCTGCCCGGCCGCCCGTTCACCTTGACCAGCACGCCAGACCCGGATTCATCGACGGCCCGGCTGCGTTGCCCGTTGGCGTTCTGAGCGCCCGGCTTGGTCGCCTCCACCGACACCACGGCCGGCGACACCCGTTTCGCGACCAGTTCAAAGCGGTCGCCTACTTTCAGTACGTCGGTGCCGGGCGCGGGCAGGACCACGGAACCATTGGTTTGCGCAGCCACCAGCGCGGTCAGGCGCGGGGAGAGTGCCACGCTGGCCAGGCCGCCCGCGAAGGCGCAGCCGCCCAGGAACATCAGGAATATCAGCTTTCTCATGGCGGTGGATTCTCGAGTTCCGGTCGAAGGGAAGCGCCGGGCCCCACGAGCCGTCCGGCACGATGCGACTGCTCATTCTAAGGGTCGCGAGCACTGGAACTGCGAGGAATCGACGCGGCGCGGCCCGATTTCGCGCGCAGCTGCCCGCAAAAAAAGCACAAAGCCCGCGGACGGTGTGTCCGCGAGCTTTGTGCTTTCCTGCGAAACCGCGAGCGGCTGTCTACTTGGACAGATCCATCTCGAGGTCGTTGAGGTTGATTTCGGGCTGGTCGTCGGTGCCGCCGCCGTCGGACACCTTGTCCCAGCTGCCGCCGAAGCCGTTGCCGCTCCATTCGCCGTTGAGTTCCAGCTCGCGCTGGCAGCGGACGCAGCAGGTGCTGTACGGCAAAGCGTTGAGCCGGGCCACCGGAATCTTCATCTGGCAACCTTCGCAGGTGCCATAGGTGCCCTGCTTCATGCGCACCAAGGCGCGGTCGATCTGCATCAGTTCGCGCGCTTCCAGCTCGGCGAGCTGGGAGGCGATTTCTTCGCTGCCGGCATCGAACGCGGCATCGGCGCTGTCGCCGGTCGCGTCGCTGACCGAAAAGTTGCGCAGGTCCTGCATGTCCGCGCCCAGCCGCTTCCGCAACTCCGCGCGGCGACCCGTCAAGGTTTTGTGCAACCGCAATAAGGCGTCTCGTCGTGCCATGTTGCCCACCTTCTGGTTGTGCTGCTCCGCCGTGGTGCGGCCACCGAACGCCCTTCCCCTGGCTGTTCTACGTGACCTGAATCTTCGGGTTTGATTGCAATCGCTATGCCAAAACTAGCGATTGCTCCCGATTCTCCAACTTGATTATAAACCCCGTGTCAAGAACATATTGCGGCTGGCCAATCTTGCCCGTCTTTTCCGGCTTTACCGTTGAGTGCGCCAAATTGACCATAAGCCGGGGTGAAATCGTGCAAAGAGCATCATTATTGCTCACACCCGCTGGGTTGCCCCGACTGCCGAAAGTATAGCTGACAATCTGGAGGCACAACGGCGGAATCTGCACCTCATGTGCCAACTATTTCGGCGAGCCAACCGATTATACGGATTGGAAATGGAAAGGTTCGCGGATTGGTTCAAGTTCGCAGGCGCGCAGCTGGCGCTGCGACACCTGGGTCGAGAGCAACCCGCCGCTCCCCGGCGGTAATGGCGGCGCAGCCGTGCACTGAAGGGTGCCGGCGACAGGCTGATTGTTCAGTCGCAAAAAGCCAGGAGGCCCGGTGCGACGGACGATGTTCGTCGCACTGGGCCTCCTGGCTACTTGATTTTCGGCGACTCGTGCCGCCGCGGAGCGGCGGGCTACTCTCGACCCAGGGCACTTAGCAAGCCCGACATCTCGGCACCGGGAGCCAGATACCAGAGGCGCGGCGTCGCGCCCGCCGAGAGCTGGCTGGCACTGATCTGGCCGCCGGGCGTGGGGGCCTGGACGCCGCCGAGCAGACTGAACAGTCCCAGCGAGGGCTTCTCGTACTGTACGACCCGGCAATCACCCAGCTGCGCCTTTTCCTTGGCCTTGGCGATGGCGGCTTCGAGGTAACCGATCTTGTCCACAAGGCCCAACTTCTGGGCTTCATCCGCCATCCAGATGCCGCCGTCGGCCCGACGGCGAATGTACTTTACCACCAGTTCCTGACCGCTCTTGCCCAGCTTGGCCTTGCCCGTCTCGTCGCGGTCGGGAATGTCCTTCTCGACGACGACCTCGGTGAACTTGCCCTTCAGTTCGGGCCGCCCGGTCTCGCAGACCTCGATGAATCGCTGGTAGGCGTTATCGACCATTTCCTGCCAGAGCTGCCGTTCCTGGGGCGACATGTCGTGGAACATCGAACCGGAATCCTTGATGTCGCCGGCCTTGATGACGTTCATGCTCACCCCCCACTTGTCCGCCAGTTTGGACACGTTGGGAAACGCCGCATAGACGCCAATGGAGCCGGTAATCGTGGTCGGTTCGGCGAAGACGTAATCGGTCGGCATGGCGATGTAGTAGCCGCCAGAAGCCGCCACCGCGCCCATCGACGCGATCACCGGCTTGGGGCCGCCCTTTTGCTGCGGATGCTTGCCGTCGCGCAGCTGGACGATGCGGCGGTGCAGGTCGTCGCTGCCCGTGATGGTGCCGCCCGGACTGTTGATCCGCAGCACCACCGCCTTGACCTTGGGGTCTTCCGCCGCCTGGTCCAGCTGGTCGCGGATGAACTGGTTTGAGCCTTCCATGATGACGCCGTCCATGTGCAGGATGGCGACCTTGGTCTCGGCCGTCCGCTGGCCGGAGTGGAAGCTCTCGATGATGCTGGTGTGCGCGGCGCTACTCAGTCCCAGCGAGTCAAAACTGAGCAGGGAGGCCAGCAGCAACAGGATGTTCAACCCGACTGACATCGCCAGCGCCACCACCAGGAACGCCCGGACCATCGCGCCGAGCAACGAACCCGGCGTCGCCGCCTGCACCCGTTGCAGCGGCGCCTGGGCGTAACGCACCGGAATGACGTAG
>JAEUIF010000098.1 GCA_016795185.1 Planctomycetia bacterium
GTCCGCACCCCCCGACGCCGGGAACGCGCCGCTCCCGGTGGTCCGCTCCGCCCAGAGCGGGCCCTGGTCGGCCGCCGCCACCTGGGAAGGCGGCAACGTGCCCGGCGCGAACGCCCGCGTGCTGGTCCGCGACGGCCATACCATCGTCTACGACGTGAAGTCCGAACAGGCCCTGCGCGCCATCAACATCGCTGGCACCCTCAGCTTCGCACCGGACAAGGACACCCGTCTCGACGTGGGCCTCATCAAGATTCAGGCGGGCGATGAGTTCAGCGAGGAAGGCTTCGATTGCGACGGCCATCTCGGCGACGCCCCGAAACCGGGGCAGCCCCGACCAACGTTGCAAGTCGGCACACCCGAACGGCCCATCGACGCCAAGCACACGGCCCTGATCCGCCTGGTGTACCCCGAGGGCGCGAACAAGGAATCCTGGCCGGCCATCGTCTGCTGCATGGGCCGCATGGACTTTCACGGCGCGCCGCTCAGTCATTCCTGGGTCAAGCTGGGCGAAACCGCGAAGGCGGGCGAAGCCACCGTCACGCTGGCCGAGGGCGTCACGGGCTGGCGCGTCGGCGACCGCATCATCCTCAGCGCCACGCAACGCAATTACAAAGACGGTGAGTTCACCGAGGAACGCACCGTCAAGGCTATCGAAGGGACCAAGGTCACGCTCGACGAACCGCTGAAGTACGACCACCTGGGAACCGGCGACTATCGCGGCGAGGTCGCCAACCTGAGCCGCAACGTCGTTGTCGAATCGGCCGATCCCCAGGGACAGCGCGGCCACACGATGTACCACAAGTATTCCGCTGGTTCACTGTCGTATGCCGAGTTCCGCTACCTCGGCAAGGAAGGCGTGCTGGGCCGCTACAGCCTGCACTATCACCTGGTCGGCGACACCATGCGGGGCAGCTACGTGGTCGGCAATTCGATCCACCACAGCGGCAACCGCTGGCTGACGATTCACGGCACCAACTATCTCGTCGTCCGCGACAACGTCGGCTATCAAAGCCAGGGGCATGGGTACTTCATGGAAGACGGCACCGAGGTCTTCAACGTCCTCGACCGCAACCTGGCCGTCGGCGCTCGCCGCGCCAAGAAGTTGCCCAAGCAGGTGCTGCCCTTCGACGGCAACGAAGGCGCGGGCTACTGGTGGGCCAATAGCCTGAATACCTTCACGCGCAACGTCGCCGCCGACTGCGACCTGTACGGCTTCCGCTTTGAAGCCACGCCGACCAGCGCCCTGAAGGGCGGCCTGAACTTCCCGGTGCAGCAACCCGACGGCAGTCATCAAACCGTGGATGTCCGCACGCTGCCGTTCGTCCGCTTTGACGACAACGAGGTCCACAGCAACGTCGGCCTGTACGGTGTGAACCTGGGTGAAGGCGTCAACCGCGTCGGCCCGGATGCAAAGCATCCCTTCGTGGTCCGCAACCTGAAGATCTGGGACACGCACTATGGCTTCCGCCCGCAGGTGCCGTCGCTGCTGGTCGAGAACCTGACGCTGCATCGCGTCGCTTACGGCGTCTACCATCCGAATTTCGACAACCACGTCTACCGCAACGTGGTTATCAGCCAGACCAATACCGAACCGTTCAATCGCGGGCACGACGACGTCAGCGCCCAGTACGGCGCGTTGACGGTGGACGGCCTGACCTTCGACGGCATCCGCTCCGGCGGCATGCCGTTGATCCAGATCAGCGACGACAACCCCACCGGCAAGGCGGTTTCGCACTTCCGGAACATCAAGACGGTCAACTGGAACGACGGCAGCAAGGCGCGGGCGGTCGTCAACTTGGGCGGTGGCCCACGGCCGACGCCGAAGACCGAAAAGGGCGTGCCGATTTACGTCCACGACTGGTACGGGCCGGGCCAGCATGCCCTGGTGGTCAGCACCAAGTCGCCCGAGTTCAAGGCCGACCCGACGGGCTTCCGCGAAGTCAAGGATTTGACGGGCAACGAGTCGCGCGCCGCCGAGGTCAAGTCCGTGGAGTTCCCGCAGCTGCTCGATCCGGTGGACGACCTGCCGCCGACCACGGTCATCACGCACATCGTCCGGCTGCCGGACGGCAAGGTCCAGGTGCGCGGCGTCGCGGCCGACAACGGTGCCATCCGCAAGGTGCTGGTCAACGGCCAGGAGGCGAAATCGGTCACTCCGAACTTCGCCGCCTGGGAACTCACCCTGGAGAAAGCGGCGACCAGCGAACTCAAGCTCCAGGCCCACGCCGAAGATGCAGCCGGGAACGTCGAGAAACGGCCCCACATGGTTGAAGTGAAGTGAATGACCGAGTTCGTGAAATGACGACGACGGCCGGCAATCTCATTGCCGGCCGTCGTCGTTCGTGCTTCTGGTTTGCTGACCGGCTATACTGTCGCCATGAACACCTTCTATCGCTGGCTGCCGGGCGGGGCTTCACAGTTCTCCTATCACGAAGAGCATGCCCGCACCAAGATCATCGACGCTTATCCCGAAGCACACTTCGAGAAGCAGGAAGCCGCCATCCTGGCCTGGGCGAATCGCGCGGCCTTCGAGCAGGGTCTGGAACCGGTGGCTGAGATCGTCGAGTTGACGTGAAGCCAGCCCGGGACCGACACGAAGGCTGCGCGCTTGCACCGCGATGGCCATATCGCGAAAGCAAAAATAGTCGTTACAATCGAAGGGGTATTGGCGAAGTATACACGCCGCTCGTTGAAACTTACCTGCCTCAATCATTTGCCGGAGCAATGGGCATGTCGAAGACCGCACCACAGCCAGGGCACGCCGGTTCCCTTCGTTCCTCTGGCAACTGGCAGCATCCGTATGCCCAGAAAGGAAGCGGACTTGGCGTCGGTCTGGCCATGCTGCTGGCGGTCTGCTGGACCACGCCCGTTGCGGCCCAGCCGGCGAAAGACGACCCCAAATACCGAGCCGACTCGAAAGCGGCCAAGGCCAGTGCCGCCTTTTTCGAGGAGGGCCTGGTGCCCGAAATTCGGATTGAGATTACCCCGGAGGAACTCAAGAAACTCCAGGCGAACAACCGCTCCTATGTCCTCTGCACCGTGATCGAGACGTTGACGGTCAAGGGCCAGCCGGTCGAGACCAAGTACACCAAGGTCGCCATCAAGATGAAGGGGGCTGCCGGCAGTTTCCGCGGCCTCAACGATCGGCCAGCGCTCACCCTGAACATGGACAAGTTCCATGACGGCCAGTCGTTGCACGGTCTCGACAAATTCCATCTGAACAATTCCGTGCAAGACGGCTCGTTGATGTGCGAACTCATTTCCGGACACCTGTTCCGCCAGGCCGGCGTCCCGGCCGCCCGAGCCACGCATGCCCGTGTTTGGCTGAACAAGCGCGATCTCGGCATCTACGTGCTCAAGGAAGGGTTCGACGCCACCTTTCTGCGCCAGTATTTCGCCAAGGCCACCGGGAACCTTTACGACGGCGGGTTTTGCCGGGAGATTGACCAGCCCCTGGAAAAGGACCACGGCACGGGGCCGAACGATCACTCCGACCTCAAAGCCCTGCGCGCCGCCTGCGCCATCGCCGACCTGACCAAGCGCCAGGCCGAACTCGAAAAAGTGCTCGACATCGATCAGTTCCTGTCCTTCGCGGCCATGGAAATGTTGACCTGCCACTGGGACGGTTATTGCCGCAACCGCAACAACTACCGCCTCTACTTCAACCCGGCCAACGGGAAGGCCATTTTCTTTCCCCACGGCATGGACCAGATGTTCGGCGATCCGAACTTCCCCTTGTTCGACGCGGGCGGCATCGTCGGCTCGGCGGTCATGCAGGTGCCCGAGTTCCGTCAGCGCTTCCGGAAGCGCCTGGAGCAGTTGCTGCCGCTGTTCGACCCGGAAAAGGTGAACCCGACCATCGACGCCGTCAGCCAACGGCTCAAGCCCGTGCTGGAGGCGATGAACAAGGACCAGGCCCGCGGTTACCTGGGGAACATGCAGGGGGTCAAGGATCGCATCAAGAATCGCTATGTCAGTGCCCAGAAGACCCTGAACGCCTATGTGGAGCCGATCCCGCCCAAGTTCAACGACAAGGGCGAGTTGTTGGTAACGGGGTGGACGGAAGCGAAGGAAACGGCCGACGCCGTCCACGAACGGCAAGACCTGCCCGGAAACAAGAAAGCCCTGGTGCTGAAGACCGGCCCGGGCAAGCAGTGTATCGCTTCCTGGCGGCGCGAGATCGTGCTGCCGCGCGGCAAGTACGAGTTCCAGGCCCTGGTCAAGACGGTGGGCGTCGTGGCCAGCCCCGACGCGAACCAGAAGGCGAGCGGGGCGGGGCTACGCCTTTCGGGCGGCATCCGTACCAATGCGCTCGCGGGGAATGAGGAGTGGAAGTTGCAAAAGCACGAATTCGAGGTCACGCAAGACAATCAGCCGGTAGTGCTGGTCGCCGAACTCCGTGCCGCGGGCGGCACGGCCATGTTCGACGCCTCCTCGTTGAAGCTCATTCGCTTGAAGCCTTGAGGCAGGGGTTACGGCACCACGACCGGCGCTGGTGCGCGGTCCCCGTTTGGCTTCCGGGCGTCCGCGTCGATGCGCGAGCGCCGCTGGGTGCCATGCCCACGGCTTGGCGTGGGCATGGGAAGCCTGCGAGTGCTCCATGCCCACGCCAAGCCGTGGGCATGGCACCCGAGCCTCCCTGGAGCAACAACCCTTTTGCACCTGCGCGGGCGAAACAGCAAGGGCGTCGTGGCATCCGCAAAGGACACCCACGACGCCCCATGTTTCATTCCGCAAAACGACGAAGCCCTTTGTGGCTTACGTTCGCCTTACTTCGCTTCCTTGATCTTGATGTTCTTGAAGTGAATCTCGGCGCCCTCGGACTGCCAGCCGAGCGGGCCTTCGACCAGTTCGCCCTTGCCGGTGGCGACCTGGGTGCCGTTGATCTTGACGGTCAGTTCACCGTCCTTGCTGATGACCTCGTACAGGTTCCACTCGCCCACCGGCTTGATGGCCTTCTTTTGGGCCTCGGCGTCCTTCTTGAAGGAGCCCTTGGCGCCGCCGATGGCGAACAGGTTGCCCATGTCCTTGTTCATGCCCTGGGCTTCGATGCACTTCGGCCAGACCTTGTGGTCGCCCGTGATGTGGATCAGCACGCCGCTGTTGCCGCCGAACTTGCTGTCGTCCGTCAGGTCCTTCGGCTTGGCGTACTTGACCTCGAATTTCAGGTGGTAGTTCTTGAACGGCTTCTCGGTGGCGAAGTAGCCGTTCGGCTTGCCGCTGCACTCGATGACACCGTCCTTGACCTTGAAAGTGTCGTCCTTCACGCCGACCGTCTTGAGGCCGGTCAGGTCCTTGCCGTTGAACAGCGGGGTGAAGTCCTTGTCGTCGTCGGCGGCGGCAGCGCTGCCGAACACGAGGGCGGCGGCCAGCCAGGCGAAGAGCGGCAGGCAACGCAGGCGGGAGATGCGCATGGTGGGAACCTCTCTGGTGATGGACCTTGGTCCGTCCGGCATCGGCTGCCACCGCGGCAACCGGCCGAACCGGAAGGGGATTCTACGACGCCCTTCGGCCAAGATCAATCGGCGAGCCGAAATTCGCCAGCGCTTAGTGCAGATGCAAGAGATGTCTTGTTCAATCGGACGCTTGGGTGCCATGCCCACGGCTTCGCGTGGGCATGGGTGCCCTGCAAGCTTTCCATGCCCACGCCAAGCCGTGGGCATGGCACCCAACAATACCATCCATTGAACAAGTCTCTTGTTCACGCGTTAGCGAGGCAGCGCCTGGCGGAGCAGGTTCACCAAGCGATCGACTTCTTGCTGGGTCTCGGCGTCGAGTTCCCAGCGGTAGGGCCGACGGCGTCGTTCCGTGGAGAATAGACCGCGCTGGCGCAGGATATATTTTTCGATGGCCAGGAAACCGTCGAGACCGGCCTGCATTTGCAACGCCACGATCGCGCAGATCGGCAGATACAGCCGATACACCGCCGCTTCGTCCTTTTGCCCCAGCGCCCGCCACAGGGCGACGATGCCGTCGAGCAGGTCCATGCCCGGCATGGTGCCGGCGATCCCGCGGCGATAGCTGTCCACCAGCAGGATGCCGCCGGAACCTTCGTAAATTTTCGCCCGCCCGCCCGTCGCGTCGCGGAGTGCGGATAAGTTAGGGCCGATGGGCGCTGCTTCGGGCTTGAATAGGATCTTGTCCGGCCCGTAGCGGTCGAGCAGTTGCACGTAGACCGTCAGCGGGATCGGTTGGCCCACGTAGCCAGACGCATCCTGCACGATCACCGGAATCGCGATGGCGTCGGCCAGCGCGCGGAAGTAGTCGATGAGTTGCCCTTCGGGCAAGGCGGTGTTGATCGGCGGAATGGCCATCACGCCATCGCAGCCCGCCCGTTCCGCGGCGCGGGCGAAAACCAGCGCTTGCCGGGTGCTTTCCGCGCCGACACCCATGAACCAGCAACCCCGGTGGGCGTTCAGTTCTGCCAGTAGCTGTGTGAGCGACAGGCGTTCGTCGGTCGTCAGCCGCAGCAACTCGGAGGCCATGCCGGTGCCGAAACCATCCGCGCCCTGGGCATAGCTCCAGTCGATGAGCCGCCGCAAGCTGGCGTCGTCAAGGTCGTCCTGTTCCGTGAAGGGGGTCTGCACGATCGGCAACACGCCCTGCAATGGTCTGGCCATCGTTGATCTTTGCTCGTTTCAAATCTGACCCGACAACAACCCGTTGTTCCCAGGCGGAGCCTGGAAACGAGGGTTTTCCTACCAGTCGCCGATGCTGCCGTCCGGGTAGAACACGACCTGCGGAATCTCCTGCTGGAACGGGTGCTTCTTCACTTCGTTCTCGTTGATGGTAATGCCCAGTCCGGGCCGGGTATTCGGTCGCACCAGGCGGCCCTGGCGCTCGACGGTGAAGCCTTCTTGCACCACATCCTGCCGCCAGGGTACGTCAGCGTGGACGGTTTCGCAAATGATATAGCTGGGCTGGCTGAAGCCGAACTCCAGCGACGCCGCCGTGCTCACCGGCCCCTGCGGGTTATGCGGCGCCAGCGCGATGCGGTACGCCTCGGCCAGGGCTGCGATGCGTCGGGCTTCCGTCAGGCCGCCGCAGTGCGTGATATCGAGTTGACAGATGTCGCACGCCCCGGCGGCGAACAGGTCGCGGAATGCCGCCAGGTTCGTCACGCGCTCGCCCGTGGCCACGGGCGTGGTAATGGCCCGCTTGATCGCGGCGAGTCCCTCGACGGCTTCCGGCCAGCACGGTTCCTCGAAGAAGTAGAGGCCATACGGGTCGAGCGCCTGGCCGAACTTCAGACCCATCGCGGGCGACGGCCGGGCATGGCAATCGACCATGATATCGATGCCGTCGCCGACGGCTTCACGCATCGCGCGAACGGCGGCCTCGGCGGCGCGGATCGGTTTCAAACCCTCGATCGGCATGGTCGGCGGCACGGCCATCGTCTTGAACGCAGTGAAGCCGTCTTCGACTGCTTTCCGGGCGAGGTCGGCGAAGCGCTGGGCATCCTCGGCGGCGGTTTCATAGAAGTCCTCCATCTTGCCGCCGCCGAGATGACAGTACGTCCGCACATAGTCGCGCACCGGTCCGCCCCACAACTTCGAGCAGGGCAACCCCGCTACCTTGCCGGCGATGTCCCATAACGCCAGGTCGATGCCGGCAATGGCCGTCGCTCGGACGATGCCGTGCCCGTGCCAGAAGTGCTGCCGGTACATCATCTGCCAGAGATATTCGATGCGCGACGGGTCTTGCCCAATCAGCAACGGTGCCAGGTCTTCGACCGAGCCGACCACGCCGCGTGTGTGCCATTCCAGGGTGGCCTCGCCCCAGCCGAACAGGCCAGGTTGGTCGGTCAGCACTTTCACGAAGACCCAGTTCCGCATCCGGGCATGGCAAACGTGAGTTTCGATCCTGGTGATCTTCATCGGGAAATCTCGACCTGGCGGTCTCGCACTGTCCAGTCAGTCGCGCGAGGGAATCGTTGGACGATGGTAATGCAACCTACTGGAACGTTCAAGTATGTTCGGACTTTGTTGACCGAGTTGGCCGCAAAAAGGGAAGAAACCGTCCTCCCGTGGGCCAGGGAGCGGCCTATGCAGGCAGACGGAAGGCGACGATATATACAGCAACCTGGGCGACGAAGGTCAAGAGACGGCGACGGCCCGCTTCTGGAACTCAATGCGCATGGCCGGCGCGGTCAACAGGTTCAAACCGACCAGTCGCTCGCGGGCCATCGTCTCGTCACGGACAAACGGGTGCTTGGCGGCGATGGTCGCGGTGGGTTTGGCCACGCGCACTTTCCAGCCGTCCCTGCGCAACACCTTGACCAGTGCGTCTCGAAATGAATCGGACTCTTGCAGCAGCTTGAATTGAACGTCCATTGCCGTTGCCTCCGGGTTCCTGCTTCAAATCACGGACAGGCTTCCCTGCCACGCCACAGGCATCCCGCGCGACTGACATAGTCAGACATAGCATAGTTTCCCCGCCGGGCAAGGAGGCGCCAGGCCCGGATGTCGTGCGATTGTGATGAAGTTATGGCGAAGGCACCGCCGTCTACAAGTAACCCGCCGCGGTGTGGACGGCTACTTTCTGCAACCCGAGGGCTGTGGTGGGTTGACGTGTTTCAGGCAGGGACCCCCTGGACATTGCGCCAGTGCGATATCCAGGGAGTTGCAGCCTGAAGTACGTCGGGCTTTCCAGCCCGACACGTCGCGTCAGTGGCTGGCCGCGCCCGCTCGACGACACTGCGGACCACCGGCGCTGCGGGTCGGGCAGGAAAGCCCGACGCACTGCTGGCAGTACGGCGATCACTATCGCTGCTTGGCCGGCGAGTCGGGTGTGCCCCAAGGCGGGTTTCGATCCAGGGCAGTACGCCGTAACTGTATTTCTGGAAACATATTGATTAAATCAATCAACTGACAACCTCCACCCCTCCGACGCCATTTTGCACCACTGCTTCCTGCCTTCTTCACACAATCTACTTTTTTGTCGACTAGAGTGATTTCAGCCAATCGGAGTCCCCAGAGTTGTGGGCGAACCTTGAGGTGTTCCCTTGTCTACCCTCACCTACCAGGCCATCATCTCGGAACGGAATGGGCAAGGACGCACCCCACCCGACCTGAAGGCCATCCGTCCGAAGTTTGCCGTGCGCGACCTGAACTTCTGGTATGGCAAAAGCCATGCCCTGCACAACATCAACATTACGATCCCGGAAAACACGGTCTGCGCGCTGATCGGACCTTCGGGCTGCGGCAAATCGACTTTCCTGCGCATCCTGAACCGGATGAACGACCTGATCGAAGGCACTCGCCACACCGGGCGCATCGAGCTGGACGGCAAGGACATCTACGACACCAGCATTAACCTGGTGAGCCTGCGCCGTCGGGTCGGCATGGTCTTCCAGAAGTCGAACCCGTTCCCCAAGTCGATCTTCGAGAACGTGGTTTACGGGCCGCGCGTGGCCGGCCTGCGGAACAAGGCCAAGCTCTATGAAATCTGCGAACGCTGCCTCCGCAACAGTGCCCTGTGGGATGAAGTGAAGGACCGGCTGAACGATTCCGCCCTGGCGCTGTCGGGCGGTCAGCAGCAGCGGCTCTGCATCGCTCGCGCCCTGGCGACCGACCCGGAAATCCTGCTGATGGATGAGCCCTGCTCGGCCCTGGACCCTGCCTCCACTTCCCGCATCGAAGACCTGATTTTCGAGCTGAAGCGCCAGTATACTATCGTGATCGTCACGCATAACATGCAGCAGGCCGCGCGCGTTTCCGACGTGACGGCCTTCTTCTTCCAGGGCAACCTCATCGAGTCGGGCGCGACCGAGCAGCTCTATACCAGGCCGACCAACAAGCAGACGGAAGATTACATCACGGGCCGGTTCGGCTAGTTGTCAGTTCTTCGTGGTCAGTTGCCAAACCAGCACTGGTCACTGTTCTCCGGCTGTGCCGCCGGTCCAAACAACTGACGACTAACCACTGACTACTGACCCAGCACGAGGGATGGACCAAGTGATGGCCAAGCACCTGACGCGCGACCTGGATAACTTGCAGCGCGACATCGTCTCCCTGGCGGCGGCCGTCGAGGAAGTGCTGTACAAGGCGCTGCGGGCGTTGCAGGACCGCGACACCGACCTGGCGCGCGAAGTCATTCACGACGACCGGCGCATCGACCTCCAGGAAAACGAGGTCGAGGAAGAGTGCCTGAAAATCCTGGCGCTGCACCAGCCGGTGGCGATCGACCTGCGGCGCACCGCCACGATCCTCAAGATCAACACCGACCTGGAGCGCATGGCCGACCTGGCGGTGGACATCGCCGAGCGCGCCCTGGTGCTGGCCGACCCGCCGCACTTCCCGATTCCCGACCGCCTCCAGCGCATGACCGACATGACCACGTCGATGGTCCGTCAAGCCCTGGATTCCTTCGTCAACCTCGATCCGCAGCAAGCGCGGCGCGTCTGCCGACTGGATGACGAGGTGGACCGCTACAACGCCGACATTATCCAGGAGATCATCGCCACGATCCGCCGAGCGCCGGAATAGCTGGAGTAGGGGCTGTCGCTGTTCAGATTCACGCGACACCTGGATCGCATCGCCGACCACGCCACGAATATCGCCGAGGATGTCGTCTACCTGGTCGAGGGCGAGATCGTCCGTCATCGCCCGGAAGCCGTCGAGGTCGAAGCATGAGCGTCGTCAACGAGGGGCCGGCCTTGTCCACCTTGTCCGCGAACGTCCATCAGGGAGTCAGTCAGCCGCGCATCTTGATCGTCGAGGACGAGCGGGCCCTGGCGAAGGTCCTGGCGTACAACTTGCAGCGCGAGGGCTACGAAACGATCGTGGCGCACGACGGCCAGGAAGGCTTGCGCAAGGCCCAGACGCAGCTGCCCGATCTCGTGATTCTCGACCTGATGCTGCCCGTGATGAGCGGCCTGGACGTCTGCCGCGAGCTGCGCGCCGGCGAGAAGACCCGCGACATTCCCATCCTGATCCTCACCGCCAAGGCCGAGGAAACCGACCAGATCGTCGGCTTCTCGCTCGGCGCGGACGATTACGTCACCAAGCCTTTCAGCGTGAAGGTGCTGCTCCAGCGCATCAAGGCCCTCCAGCGGCGCACCGAAACCGCGACCGACGCGGGCGAGATCATCGAGCATCTCGGCGTCCGCATCGACCGCGTCCGCCATCGGGCGACCTGCAAGGGCCAGGTCCTGGAGCTGACCCCGACCGAGTTCCGCCTGCTGGAAACCCTGGTCCGCCAGCCGGGCCGGGCCTTCAGCCGGCATCAGCTGATGGATTCGGCCATCGGCGGCGGCGCGGTCGTGCTGGAACGCACCATCGACGTGCACATCAAGACCCTGCGCCGCAAGCTCGGCGATCCCGACCTGATCGAGACCGTGCGCGGCCTCGGCTATCGCTTCCGGGAAGCCCCGCGGGTAGACTGACTGGTGGATCGCCTGGATTCCGGCTAAGATCGTGTTGTCGCACGGTTGGCCCCAAGCCGCAGGCGAGCGCTGCCACTCCGAACCCGCAAGGTATTCTCCGTGACCTCGAAAGGCCCCCACGCCGGCCCGATGCCCGAGCAGGTCGTCAGCCGACCCGATGAGTTGCCCGCGTTTCTCGAACATCTCGCCGCCTGCCCGGTCTTCGGGCTCGACACCGAGTTCGTCGGTGAAGACACCTACCATCCGCACCTTTGTCTGGTGCAAGTGGCGACGCCCGAACGCCTGTGCCTGATCGACCCGCTCACCGCCGGCTCGCTCGAAGCCTTCTGGCGGCTGGTGGCGGACCCGAAGCACCGGGTCATCGTCCATGCGGG
>JAEUIF010000113.1 GCA_016795185.1 Planctomycetia bacterium
GGGTGCGCTGCGCGACCCTGGGCTGTGGAGTACAACCGCTGCGCGGTAGGGAAATCAAGCGACAGCGCATCGGGCAAGATCACGGTTGTCAACCCACCGACGATAAACTCTGTTGTGTCCAAGCTCCAAGCTTGTGAGCGAGTGGCAACGAATTGGCCGCACCTTCCCAAGCATGGGCATCGGCGGGACCATCGGTATGAAAGGATGCGCGAATGCCAGACTATCGCCTGCCAAGTAAATCGAAAGAACACACAGGGATAATCGTTGGTGTACCACTGGTCCTATTCGTCCTGTGTGCCTCCTGTCCGTTCAGCCACGTTTTCTTGCAACCACTGCTGCCGTACTTGTACCCGCGGTATGTTCCGGATCGGGTCGAGCCGATGCCCTTCGAGAAAGTCTTGTGGCAAGCGGGAAACGCTCGCCAACGGCTCGCCATGGCCCAGTACCTTGCCGACCAGAAACTCCTCGATGGCAAAACCCGCTCCGAATTGGTGGAAATGCTCGGCGAACCCGACGTTGACCGGCCTGGGGATGAAGGCGTCCGGTGGCGGTTGGGGTTTCGGGCGAAGTTCCTTTTCGACGAGACGGTGTGGCTGGGACAGACCATGGGCGAAAATGGGGCGGCGTCCGATGCGACCGTCTTAACAACCCGGTAGGCGCACGAGCCAGGGGAGTCAGCGGAGAGCATGTTCGGGCGTTGTGCTGCACGTCGGCTGAGCGGCAATGAGCGGCTGAGAACCCACCCCCTCGGAGTTCTTTGAATTCCACCTGATAACTGACACGCGGCGTGTCCAAGGTCTGGTGTTTGTTTCACTTTCGGCATCCTTGGCTGAACAAGTAAACGGCGAAGGCTGGCTTTCGGAACAAAAGACCATTGACCTGTCACTCGGATTTCGATAACCGACTTCGTTCGGTCGTGCGGAATCACAGGTTGGCCGTCACCGCTGTCCCACCGGGAAATCCGAGATGCGTCGTGCCGTCGCATTGCTGGCTCTGATTTCTGCCGCCGTGAGCGCGGTAGGTTGCCAGCAGTCATCGCTGGTCCCCGGACTCCTGGCGGACGATGCGGGAATGCCCAATGTGTCGAAACCTGCCATTTCCGATGAACGCCAGACGCCGCAGCAGACCGAGCAGCCGCGCGACCTTGCGCACTCTCCGGTAGCTAGCGACCATGCCGCGCCGCTTGCCCCGGTCGCGACCACGGTCGGCAATTACCTGATTATCTTCTCGTCGGACACCACCCCGTATCGACCGACGCAAGCGCACACCTTCGCCGCCGTCGTGCGTGTGGCTGAGTCTGACGACAGCCCTCCCTCGATCGTGGAGGTCGCCTCGCTCAGCTGGCTGCCCGCGACCCGCCAGGTGCGGGCGCTGGCCCTATGGTGCGAGACGGGCAAGAACGTGCCGTTGCACGAGACCATCAGTTCCTACATCGACGACGGCGGCAAGGTCCGCATGTGGGGGCCATATCGAGTTCTGCCGGAACTGATCGAGCGGTTCAAGGCGCACGTCGCCGACGTTGAATCCTCCTATCGCTACAAGGGCGCCTGCTTCCTCACCCCGAGCTACATTTGCGATTGCACCCGTTCCGTGGAAGTCCTCGTCGGCACGGCGGGCCGCTACATCGGGGTGTGCGGATATGGCGCGGCGGCATCGAGTCATTGCGTGCGCGAAATGACCCCCTGGCTGATCGACCCCGCGCAGGACCACCCCTGGGTGGCGACACTCCTCGGCCTGGACCGCTACCCGCTCGTCCGCTTACCATTCGGCCAGTACATCTCGCGCTGGGATCAATTCCAGTCGATGATTGACTGGTGACGGACCTCCGTTTCGTCGCGTTATGCCCGCTGCCCGCCACTGCACGGAATTCCTTCGGGAATCCTTCACAAGAACCTCTTTCTGCTATAGACTGCCATTTTTACGGCCGTCCCGATTGCGCGTGCTACGCCGCAAGCGGTGCCGCCAATCTGGAAGGACACCGGCGTGCTGATACTCCCGGCGATCGACCTGCGCGGCGGCCAGTGCGTGCGGCTGAAGCAGGGCGATTATGCCCAGGAAACCGTGTTCGGCGCGGACCCCGCCGCCATGGCGCGGCGCTGGGCCGAGCAGGGTGCGGAGTATTTACACCTGGTCGATCTGGACGGCGCGAAGGAAGGCCGACCCGTCAATGGCGACAGCGTCCGTGGCATCGTCGCGGCGGCGGGCGTTCCTTGCCAGCTAGGCGGTGGGCTCCGCACCGAGGCCGATATCGAGTTGGTGCTGGGCTGGGGCGTCGAGCGCGTCATTCTCGGCACCAAGGCCGTCGAAGACCCGCGCTGGTTCGAGAGCGTTTGTCGTCGATTTCCCGGCAAGATCGTGGCCGGCATCGACGCCCGCAACGGCCGCGTGGCCACGCGCGGTTGGCTCGATGAATCGGAAGTCACCGCCCTGGCGCTCGCCCGGCGCGTCACCGACTGGCCGGTGGCGGCGATCGTCTACACCGATATCAGCCGGGACGGCATGCTCGCTGGACCGAACTTCGACGGCCTGGCGCAGATGGCTGCGGGCGTGCCGACGCCGGTCATCGCGTCCGGCGGCGTGACCACGCTCGATGATGTGCGCCGGTTGGCGGACCTGAAACTCGGCGGGTGCATCATCGGCAGATCGTTGTATGAAGGCCGGCTGGACCTGCCGGCCGCTCTTGCAGTTGCGAATACCAAGACCGTTTAGAACGCCTCTCCCTTGGAGCGCGGCTAAACTGCGAGGAGAACTTCCATGGCCAAGTACAAGGTGGACGACATCCGCAACATCGCCCTGGTGGGGCACGGCTCCGCGGGCAAGACCTCGCTGGCCGATGCCCTGTTGTTTCAAGCCAAGGCGGTGGACCGCCGCGGCAGCGTGGACGACGGCACCAGCGTCTCCGACTACGACGATGAGGAAAAAGCCCAGAAGTGCTCGATCGACGCCAGCTCCCTGCACCTCGAACATCACGGCAAGCAAATCCATCTGCTCGATACCCCCGGTAAACCAGACTTCATCGGCGCGGCGATTGGCGCCCTGGCGGCGGTCGAAACCTCGGTCGTGGTCGTCTCGGCGGCCAACGGCGTCGAGGTCAACACCCGCCGCATGTTCAACGAGGCGGGCAAGCGCGGCCAGGCGCGCATGCTGGTCATCAACAAGATGGATGGGGACAATATCAACGTCGAGAACCTGCTCAAAATCATCAATGACACCTTCGGCAAGGCGTGTGCGCCGTTCAATGCCCCCATCGGCACGGGGGCCAAGTTCAGCGGCGTGGTCAGCGTGCTGAATCCACCGGCCAGCCCGCCCGCCGGCGTGGCGTTCGACGTGGCCGCGGCGCGCGGCAAGCTGCTCGACGCCATCGTCGAGGCCGACGACGCCCTGATGGAAAAGTACCTGATGGAAGGCACGGTCAGCGCCGAAGAGTTGGACGCCGTTATCCCCAAGGCGCTGGCGGCCGGCACCGTGGTGCCGATCTTTTTCACCTCGGCCAAAAAGGATGTGGGCGTGGCCGAACTGCTCGACGCGCTGGCCTCGTTCGCGCTGTCGCCCACGCAGGGCAAGAAGCGGACGGCCACCAAGGGCAGCGGCGACAAGGCTCAAGAAGTGACCCTGGAACCGACCGAGTCCGGCGAGTTCGTCGGTCAGGTGTTCAAGGCCCTCAACGACAAGTTCGTTGGCAATCTCAGCTTCATCCGCGTGCTGTCCGGCAAGATGACGCCGGAGCAGCCCATCGTCAACGCGCGTACCCACAAGTCGGCGCGCAGCGGCGGTCTGCTCGTCATGCAGGGCAAGACGCAAAAGCCCGTGACCGAGGCCATCGCTGGCGACATCGTCGCGGTGGCCAAGGTCGAAGACCTGCACATCGGCGATACCGTCGGCGCGAATGCCAACATCCCGCAACTGCCGCGGCCGACGTTCCCGCTGCCCATGTTCGGCCTGGCCGTGGAACCCAAGGCGCGCGGCGACGAGCAGAAGATCTCCGGCAGCTTGCAGAAGATCGCGGATGAAGATCCGACGTTCAAGATCACCCGCGACATGCAGACCAAGGAAATGGTCATCACCGGCATGTCCGACCTGCACCTGCGGCTCGTGCAGCACCGGCTCAAGCGGCGCTACGACCTCGAAGTCGTCACCAAGGAACCGAAGATTCCTTACCGAGAAACGGTCACGGCCAAGTCGGAAGCCGATCACCGGCACAAGAAGCAATCCGGCGGTCGCGGCCAGTTTGGCGAAGTGCATCTGCGCGTCTACCCGCTGCCGCGCGACATCACCACCAAGGAAGAGTTCTTCGAGAAATTCGCCAACAAGACCAACTTCGAGAAGGTGCGCCCGGACAGCAGCGCCTACGACGAGGTCCACAACTTCGGGTTCATCGACCACATCGTCGGCGGCACCATCCCGATTCAGTACATTCCGGCGGTGCTCAAGGGCTGCAAGGAACTACTGGAAACCGGCGCGCTGGCCGGCTACCGCATCCAGGACGTGGCCGTCGAAATTCATTTCGGCAAGGAGCATCCGGTGGACAGCTCCGAAGCGGCGTTCAAGACCGCCGGCCGCATGGCGTTCAAAAAGGGCTTCCTGGCGGCCCGCCCGGTGCTGCTGGAGCCGATCGTCGATCTGGAGGTGACGTTGCCGTCGAAGTACACCGGCGCGATCCTGGGCGATCTCAACACCAAGCGCGCCCGCATCGAGAACCAGGACAGCCTGCCCGGCGACCTGGCGGTCATCAAGGGCAAGGTGCCGCTGGCCGAAGTCACACGTTACGCCGCCCAGCTGGGCAGCATCACGCAAGGGCAAGGCTCTTACACAATGGAGTTCAGCCACTACGACACGGTGCCCGCCAACGTGCAGCAGCAGATCGTCAGCAAGGCGAAGCTGGTGGACGAAGAAGAGGATTGACCGCGGTTTTGCGATTCTAGTTCGTAGTTCCGCCTTCAGGCGGTCGAGCGACTCGCCGCCTGAAGGCGGAACTAC
>JAEUIF010000141.1 GCA_016795185.1 Planctomycetia bacterium
GCGGACGCCTAAAAGTTCAAGACGCCGGTGGACGCCGGCGGCGCCAAGGCGGCGCTCATGTACGCTTTCAGCCCCCCCGTTTAGCCGCGAGCCGGAGGCTAGCGCTGGTTAAAGAGCGCTGGCCTGGGGCTCGCGGCTAAACGACGTTAGACCCCTCAAACCGGAGTTGAGGCACGGCGACGGGCCAGCGGGGCGAATACGGACGTCTCCCGCGGGACCGGCGAATAGTCACGTTGTCCAGCAGAGAGTACAGCGTGCCAGACTTCAGCCAACCCCTCCAGCCGCTGACCGGCCGCCGTGTGCGCGCCGGGCATGCCGGTTTCCTGGAGTGGTGTCGCCGACGGAGTGTTCCGGGCGTCGGTCCCGCGCGGACCGGCCTCGGGAGTCCGGCGTACATTCGACTACTGCATCCCGCGATTCAGCCGACTTCATACACAGCCGAGCGAACCGGCGACGCCGTGCCGCTGTCCGTGCTGCTGAGCACCCGTGTCAGCAGTCGTCAGCCGACGGGCGTTCGTCCGCGTCGCCGTTTTCCCTTGGGAGGAGCGTGACTCATGCCCATCCCGGCTCAACGTGTCACCCAGTTCGACCAGATGCGCAACTTCGGCCGCTTCGGCGACGCCTTCGACGTCCCGCCGCTGACCGACGTGCAGACCCGCTCGTACGACCGCTTCCTGCAACTCGACGTGCCGACCGACAAGCGCACGCCGACCGGGCTGGAAGGCGTGCTGCGGGAAATCTTCCCGATTGAGAGCTACGACAAGAGCATCAGCCTGGAGTACATCAAGTACGAACTGGGCAAGCCGCGCTACGATCCCGACGAATGCCGGCAGCTGCGCCTGACCTACGGTCGCCCGTTCCGCGTCTGGCTGCGGCTCAACAAGGAACAGCCGGTTGAGGAAGAAGTCTACCTGGGCGACATGCCGATCATGATCGGCGGCGGCGAGTTTATCATCAACGGTGCCGAGCGCGTGGTCGTCAGCCAGCTGCACCGCTCGCCGGGCGTCGATTTCGTCGTCGAGACCGAGGCCAGCGACCGCCGACTCCACAGCTGCCGCATCATCCCCGAGCGCGGCAGCTGGATCGAGATCAACGTCACCAAGAAGGACACGCTCGGCGTCCGCATCGACCAGTCGGGCAAGTTCTCGGCCATGACGCTGCTGCGCGCCATCGACCCGGCTTACTCCAGCAACGCCGACATCCTCCGCGCCTTCCATCCGACCGAAGAGGTCAAGGTCAAACCGGAAAACCGCGCCAAGCTCGAAGAGGCCGTCGCCGCCGACGACGTCATCGACCCGGAAACCGGCGAGGTCTACCTCGAAAGCCTGGATACCTTCACCAAGGAGAAGGTGGACAAGCTGCTGACCACTGCGGTGAAAGAAGTCAGCATCCTGAGCAAGGTGAAGGATGACCTGATCCGCAATTCGTTGAAGGAAGATATGGGCGGCTACGGCAACAACGAGCCGTCGCACGAATCCGCGCTCCTGAAGATCTACCAGCGTCTGCGGCCGGGCAACCCGCCGCAGCTGGAGAAGGCCAAGGAGCTGTTCCGCGAGAAGTTCCAGGACCCCAACCGCTACCGGCTCGGCAAGGTCGGCCGCTTCCGCATCAACCGCAAGTTCGACCAGCGCGTGCCCGAAACCGAGATGGTCTTGCAGTCGGTCGATTACCTCAACGCCATCCGCTACGTGTTGAACCTGCGCGGCGGCGAGGGCATCGTGGACGACATCGACCACCTGGGCAACCGCCGGCTGCGGACTATCGACGAGCTGGCCGCCGACGAGCTGCGCAAGGGCTTCCTCAAGCTGCGCCGCACCGTGCAGGAACGCATGTCGATCCGCGACCAGCAGGACATGACGCCGCGCTCGCTGATTAACCCCAAGAGCGTCTCGGCGGCCATCGAGTATTTCTTCGGCCGCGGCGAGCTGTCGCAGGTCGTGGACCAGACCAACCCGCTCGCCCAGCTGACGCACGAGCGCCGGCTCAGCGCCCTGGGGCCGGGCGGCCTGAACCGCAAGCGCGCCGGCTTCGAGGTCCGCGACGTGCATATCTCGCACTATGGCCGCATCTGCCCGATCGAGACGCCCGAAGGCACCAACATCGGCCTGATCTCCAGCCTGTCGATCTACGCCGGCGTGGACGACTACGGTTTCCTGATCACGCCCTACCGCGAGATCGCGAAACGCAAGCTGACCGAGAAGGTCGCCTGGCTGCGAGCCGACGAGGAATCGCAGGTCTACCTGGCGCCGGCCGACACCTCGGCCGAGCAGGGCAAGATCAGCCATGACCGCGTCATCGCCCGCTTCGGCGGCGACTTCAGCATCATCCCGTCGGACCAGGTGCAGTACATCGACATCGCGCCCAAGCAGATGGTCGGCGTCTCCGCAGGTCTGATCCCGTTCCTGGAGCACGACGACGCCAACCGCGCGCTGATGGGTTCCAACATGCAGCGCCAGGCAGTGCCGCTCCTGCTCACCGAGCCGCCGCTGGTGGCCACCGGACTGGAACGCGAGGTTGCCAAGAACAGCGGCATGGTGGTCAAGGCCGAGAAGGCGGGCACCGTCACCTATGTCGATGCCGAACAGATCAAGGTGGACGAGCGCGTCTACAAGCTGCGCAAGTACGTCGGCCTCAATGAGCGCACCTGCCTGAATCAAAAGCCGCTGGTCAAGATGAACCAGAAGGTGAAAAAGGGCCAGATCATGGCCGACGGCGCGGCGACCTACAAGGGCGAGCTGTCGCTGGGCCGCAACGTGCTGGTCGCGTTCATGGCCTGGGACGGTTACAACTTCGAGGATGCCATCATCATCAGCGAAAAGCTGGTGAAGGAAGACACCTACACCTCGATCCACATCGAGGAGTTCGAGATCGAAATCCGCGAGACCAAGCTGGGCAAGGAAGAATTCACCCGCGATATTCCCAACGTCTCGCCGCGGGCCCTCGGCAACCTCGACGAGCACGGCGTCGTCCGGCTGGGCACCTTCGTCCGGCCCGGCGACATCCTGGTCGGCAAGGTGTCGCCCAAGTCGCGCAGCGAACTGACGCCGGAAGAAAAGCTGCTGCACGCCATCTTCGGCCGCGCCGGCGAGGACGTGAAGAACGACAGCCTGGAAGTGCCGTCGGGCGTGGAAGGCATCGTCATCCACACCCAGCGCTTCAGCCGTCGGGCGAGCATGTCCGAGGACGAGCGCAAGGCGTTCGACAGGGAGCAGAAGGAGGTCGAAAACACCTACGCCAAGCTGATCGCCGACCAGTTCCGGGCGCTGATCACCGAGCTGGGCACGGTGCTCGACAAGAAGGAGCTGAAAGACCCGCTCTCCGGCAAGCTGTTCGCCTCCGACAAGGACGACAAGGTGACGGCCGAGCAGGCGGTGGCCTTCGTCGGTACGGCCCCGAACGCTGGCCTGAAGAGCCTGGACATCCGCAGCCCGGAAAAGCTGAAGAGTTGCAACGAGATCGTGGAGAAGCACGCCGAACGCCTGCACGTGCTGATCGACGAGCGCGAGCACAAGCTGAATTCGCTGAAGCGCGGCGACGAACTGCCGAGCGGCGTGCAGCAGATGGTCAAGGTCTACGTGGCCACCAAGCGCGTCATCTCGGTCGGCGACAAGATGGCCGGCCGACACGGCAACAAGGGCGTCATCTCCAAGGTGCTGAGCGAGGAAGATATGCCCTTCCTCGCGGATGGCACCCCGGTGGACATCCTGCTCAACCCGCTCGGCGTGCCCAGCCGTATGAACGTGGGTCAGATTCTGGAAACGCACCTGGGCTGGGCGGCGAAGCGGCTGGGCTTCCAGGCCATCACGCCGGTCTTCGACGGCGCGAGCGAGGAGGAAATCCGCGCTTCGCTCAAGGAAGCGGGCATTCCGGAAAGCGGCAAGAGCTTCCTGTATGACGGCCGCACCGGCGAGCGCTTCGAGCAGCCGGTCACGGTCGGCTACATCTACATGCTCAAGCTGCACCACCTGGTGGACGACAAGGTCCACGCCCGCGCGACTGGCCCGTACTCGCTCATCACCCAGCAGCCGCTGGGCGGCAAGGCGCGGTTCGGCGGCCAGCGCTTCGGCGAAATGGAAGTCTGGGCGCTGGAGGCCTACGGCGCGGCGTACATCCTGCAAGAATTGCTCACGGTCAAGTCGGACGACGTGGAAGGCCGGACCAAGATCTACGAATCGATGGTCAAGGGCGAGAACACGCTGGAAGCTGGCACGCCCGCCAGCTTCGACGTGCTCACCAATGAGATTCGTGGTTTGGGCCTCAATATGCAGCTGGAGAAAAAGCGCATCTGACAGGGCGTTCGCGGGGATGTCCCATGAGTCCATCCTGGCCACCCACGGCGGTCTGTTCGGCCGTCGAGGTGGCTGCGGTGGAACGCCAACTGGCGAGCGATCCCAACAACGTCGGCATTGGCGTCATCGACTTGACGAGCGGGCAGATCCGGCTCTTCAGCTATGATGAAACCGACGCCTTCAGTCTGGCGCATCCCCAGATGCAAGTGGCCGCGGGGCACGAGGCGGCAGCCGCGATGGCCGACTTCGCGGCGACTGCGGTACGCGGCTTCGTGCTGGGGAAGATGGGCGGCGACTGGCACGTGTTCAACCAGTCGCACCTGAATCGCCCCGATGGTCAGACCAGGACCATGCGCATGGCGGACCAGACGTTCAATGCCATTGTGTCCGCGCTGCAGCAAGCAGGAGCCGTGAACCCCGTGTGCCATTGAATGAATCGAGGCCGCCATGAACGCGAAAACCGCCGCCGTCCCGGAAATGCAGTCGGAACTGTCGCGAGTGGCGCTGTCGCTAGAGGCGTTCGTGGTCAACGGCATTCCGCTGGGAGTGATGCAGAGCACATCGTTTCCGGGGTTTCTGGGGAAAGTCGCCGGCAACCTGACTCGCGAACTGGACAACCTGGAAACGCACGCGGTCAGCCACGGCTTGCCGGACACGGTAGCAACTCCCCTGACATCGCTCCGAACGCGCTGTGGAGAGTTGGTTCGGTCGGTGGGCGCGTTGACGAATTTCCAAGCGATGCCGTTCCCGCAAGTGCGCTCCGCCGTCCAGCAGGTCCGGGGCGCGTGGCAGGAGTGCGTGCAGGCG
>JAEUIF010000232.1 GCA_016795185.1 Planctomycetia bacterium
ACCACGGCGGCAGTCGGGCGGGCCGTCAACGTGGCGTGCGTGCCGCGTGCGCCCAGCACAGCCAGCGTCAGCCCGGCCCCGCCGAGCAGCAGCAATGCTGGCAGAATCCAGCGCAACTTGCGACCCGCCAAAGCCTGTTGCATGCCGGCCGCCAATTCGGCCGCGGGCGTGGTGATGAGTCCCGGAGCGGCCTGTGCCCCACCAGCCAGCAGCGCCGCGCCCTTGGTGGTCGCCTGCACCAGCGCGCCCGGCACCGCTGCCGGCAGCTGGCCTTCCGTGAAGACTGCGGCGACGCTGCCGGCCCCCAGCGTCACTCCGCGGCGCGACAGCCGGTCGCGCAGCACTTCCCGCGCCCGCGATAGCTGCGTCTTGACCGTCCCGCTAGGCCAACCGAGCTTTTGCGCCGTGTCCTCGACCGTCTTGCCTTCGAGGTAGCAGAGCACCACGGGCAAGCGATAGCGTTCGGGCAGCTTGTCCAGTTCTTCGTCCAGCACCGCGTTCAGGTCCAGCCGCTGCAACTCGCTGCTGGGAGCAACCGCCGGTTCGGCGATGACCGGGGCCGACTCGCCGCGCCGCGCTCGCAACTTCCGGGCATTCAGGGCCGTGCGCAGGGCCACACCATGCAGCCAGCCGCCGATCGATACCATCCGGACCACGCTGCTCGCCTTCCGGGCCAGCAGGACGAACGTGCTTTGAAACGCATCCTCCGCGTCCTGCCGATGTCCCAGCACGCGCCGACAGACCTGCAACACCATCGGGCCGTGCCGTCGCACGAGTTCCTCGAAGGCCGCCTGGTCGCGGGTCGCCAGGAAGCGTTCGAGCAGCGCGCCATCCGTGCCGTCCGGCTGCAAGCGGTACAGCGTGCCGCGAATGGCATTTTGAAGGTGGTTCCGGTCCATGCCGAGGTCTTCCCGAAGGGCAACGATCAAGGCGCCAGTTCGTCCAGGGTCAGGCTTACCAGTTCCGCGACGGGAGCGGGCAAGTCCGCGTGCGGGCCAGTCGCCAGTTCGGCGGCGCTTCTCACCGCGGCTTCCGTCAGGCGCTGTGACTGGCACCGTCGGACATGGCGGCGCACCCACCGCCGCCGCTTGCCAACACAGGCGA
Organism: Planctomycetia bacterium; assembly: GCA_016795185.1. Taxonomy (GTDB): domain Bacteria; phylum Planctomycetota; class Planctomycetia; order Gemmatales; family Gemmataceae; genus JAGVLI01. The sequence goes on from JAEUIF010000232.1 coordinate 1,105, forward strand.
TGGCCCCGTCCCTGCCCGCCGCACACCACCAGTCGCAGCGCCATCGTCGGGAAGGGTCCATCATCGCTGGGAACTCCAATCGTACCGTGGGGGCAAATCGCAGCGGTTTCCGTCGCGGACATCCATAATGGCCACGGCGGCGAAAACGGTTTCAACTATTTTTGGATTATTTGCGAAGGGGAAGGGCAGGCCGCTCGGCGGCTTCGGGCGAACGGTGTTTCCGATGATCGTAGTTCCGCCTTCAGGCGGTTGAGTCGCTCGCCGCCTGAAGGCGGAACTACGAACGAGCATTGCAAAACTATCCTTTAGCGCTTGAACACCAGCACCTGTTTCGCGGCTTCGAGCGCCTGGCGCAGCTTCGGATAGTCGATCTCCTGCACGCTTTGCTTGGCGTCGATGGCCTGGTTCGCGGCGAGAGCCGCCGACTCGCCCAGCACCATGAACACCGGCTCCATGCGGGCCGAGCCGTAGGCAATATGGCTCGACGACAGGCAGACCGGCACCAGCAGGTTCTCGCATTCCTCCGCCTTCGGCGTGATCGCGCGGTACGGAATCGCATACGGTCCCTTCGGACCGACCTGTACATCGCCCTCGTTGATCGCCGCGCCGTTTTTGACTAGCCGCTGGCAGTTGTGCGAATCCATGTTGTACGCGCCCAGGCCGACGGAATCCTCGATGGTCGTCTTGTGCTCGCAGTCGTTCTGCGTGACCACGTAGCGGCCAACCATCCGCCGGGCCTCGCGGACGTAGAGCTGGTGCGGCCAGCCCTGCGTGTCCTGGAACTCGTCCTTGCACAGGCCCCAGGCGAGCATCTCTTTCTGCACGCCTTCCGGCACGCGCGCACTGCTGCTCAGGAAGTAGAACAATCCGCGCATGTAGTGGATGTGGTCCTTCCAGATGCGGTTGCGCGTCTCCCAGTCGCCGTTCGGATAGTCGTAGTTCGCGCCGATGTGGTCGGTCGAGACCGCGCCCTGATTGTTGATGTCGGTTTTCTCGGGCGTGACCATGTCGATCTTGAGCAGCATGCGCAAGGTCGGCTGCTTGCCGTCCGCGACCAGGGCTTCCAGGTTCCGCGCCAGCAACTCGTAGCGTTTCGGGTCGTAGGCCACCGGAGCGCGGATCGGCAGCTTGTTGCTCTCCTTCTTCGTCAAGCACATGCGGAAGTTGTACGCTTGCACCGAGGCGTCGCCGTCGCCGGGCTTGCCGCCGTCGCCGGGCTGGATCAAGGGCAGCAAGCCGCTGGCCGGGTCGCCCGGCTTGACGAACGGATCGACCTTGACCAGAAACTGATGCTTCGGCGTATTGGCCCGGATGCCGTTGAGCGATTCGTTGTACTGGGCGACCGCTTCGCGACCGACGTGATAGCCCACCTTGGCCTTCGCCAGCAAGTCGCCCTCGTAGGTGCAATCCATGAACATCAAGGCTTCCACGACGACCGCCCCCACCGCTTGCGGTTTCGCACGCGGCGCTCCGTCCTCATCCGGCGGTGCGTGGTCCAGGATCAGCTTGGTGATCCGCGCCCCTTTTTTCTCGACGGTCCCCAGGCGATGCTCGTAGAGGACGCGCACCTTGTTCTCGGCGATCAGGTCTTTCAAAACCTGCTCGGCGACGTGCGGCTCGAAGGTCCAGGCTTCTTCCTTGCCGTAGTGCTTGCCGAGGCGGCGGTAGAAATCGCGCGACATGCCGCCGATGGCCCCCTTGTTGCCGAAATCGGTCCAGCCCAGGCCGCCGCTGGTCATGCCGCCCAGGTGCTTGCTCGGCTCGATCAGCACCACGGACTTGCCCAGCTGCGCGGTCTTCACGGCGGCGATGACGCCGGCTGCGGTCCCGCCGTAGACGCAGACGTCCACCTTGACGGGTGCGGGCTCGGCGGCTGGCGACGGCCCCGGTGCGGTCAGCCGGACCATGGCTCCCAGCAACAACAGGACTGCGATTGAACGGCCCATCATCGGTTCTCCATCCCAGGAATGCCGCACGCGGCTTGTGGTGTTGCGACCTGCGCATGATAGGAACGCGCCGGCCGCGTCGCAATACGCCGCGCCGGGCCGGGGCATGTTTTACAATTATGCTGTCAGCCAGGTGTCGTTTCCATGAGCAGCGAACTCGAACGACCGCGCGCGGACCTGTCCGCGCCGGCAGCCCGGCCTCGACTGCTGGACGCCCGGCAAGCCTTCGATGGTTTGCAGGCCAAAGTCCGGCTGCTGTCCTTCGATCTGTGTCCCGCGATTCTCGATCACCTCGGGTTGCTGCCGGCGCTGCTCTGGCTCTTCGAGCGTTACACGGCGCGGATGCAGGTGCGGGTGCATTTCCGGCACGAAGCGTTGCATGCTCGTATCGCAACGACCGTGGAGACCGTCGCTGCCGGTCCTCGGCTCCGGCCGCACCCTGCCGCCGAGCGTCCCGTGATGGGGTACATCGTCCAGAGCCCGCACTGCGGCACGGACAGCGTGGTCCGCGGCGAGGATGTCCACCTCGAAGTGCGCGTCAAGAACCTGCGTCAGATGAAGGACCACGAAGGGGATCCCATGCTCTGGATGCGGGGAGCGGGGATGTGAACGCCGCCCGCAGTTGCTGGCACCCGCGGACGAACAGTAACAGGACGACTCCGAAGAGCGATACCAGCAGCAGGTCAATCCACAAAGCGCGTCGCGGCGGGAGTTCCCAAAGTTCGATGTCGCCCTCGGTGCCGGCGACGGCCAGCACTGGACGGCCGGGAACAAACGCAAAGTAGAATTGATTCTCGAACGCCGCTACGGGCTGGCAATCGGGAACGGTCCAGACCTTGACGACTTGGATCAGTTCGTCGGCAGCCCGGCGGCCGCGCAAGCGATCCAGGAAAGGTTGCGGACGTGGCCTTTGAGTGAGTGCAGCCAGGTACTGACTGTCCGGCGAAAAGGTCAGGTGGTCTACATCTTCCTGAATAGCGCCAGCGGTACCACGCGTGGCCAGATCAACCAGTTCGCTTTGCCACTGGACCGTGGTCGGATTCGAGCGCTTCCAGAACGCGCCCCAGCGGCCGTCCGGCGACACTTGCGGCCACGGTGTCTCCCGCTGCGCGAAGGGGCCGTAAATCACGGGAGGCTCTGCTGCGACGTTCCACACATACGTGGTCCAGCCCAGTTCGTCGGACTCTCCATCCTGCAAGCGTCCGGGGTAAAGTGCGACCAAATGGTCACCCTGGTAGCGCGTGCTGTTGGCCGGCCTCCCCGCGCGTAGTTCATCGATGGTCTGGCCCGTCGCCAGGTCTACCAGAATCAGGTCGAAACCGCGCGCCGCCGTCAGTCGCTTGCCGCCAGATATAATACGGACCGGCCCCGTCGCACCGGGCAACCAGAGCGGCGCAGAACGGCCGCTTAGATCCCAGACGTACAGTCCCACCTGGTCCCAGAGCCAGCCGGCTTTGCGAATTTTCTGAACGGCCAGTACACGGCCGTCAGGTAGCGGGCAGACATCCTCGATACCATCCTGGAAAAGGTCACCTGGATAGATTTCCTTTCCGGTCGCCACATCCCACAAGTGATGACCCCGGTCGCTGACTGTGGCCAGCACAGGGCTACCGGGCGAGATGCACGACAGGTCGCCACGGCAGTCAGGCAGGATAAACGGCGCGTTGGGCCGCGTTTCGAGATTGAGCAGCCGCACGTGAACTGCGCGGGTTTCCACGGCTTCGTCCCAGGGCGACACGAACGCCACTTTTCTCCCATCGGCAGACAACCAGAGGTATTCCATCTGCGTATGGACGGTAATGCCGCCGCGCCATTCGTGCTCCGGTTGCGTGGGCAACACGCATTCACCGCGTTTGGTACCGTTCGCGATGTCCCAGAGTGTCAATTGATCCGTCTGTACAGCCAGCAGCGTGCTGCCGTCCTGCGACACCCGCAACCCCAGGCAAGGGCTTTCGAGCGGAAACGTCGCCAGCGGGCGCGCCGGCCATGCCTGCCAGAGCCCTGCTAGGACCAGCAGGGCAAGCGACAGCAGGACCAGTCGCGCCGCGAGCGCGCCGCGCCGGCCCAGAAAGTCTTCGGCCTTCGGTAGCATGAGCGTTTCTCGCATCAGAACGGTGCAGGGATCGTATCGCAGGATGTCGTATCAAGCCAGTCTTGCACGTCGGGCTTTCCAGTCCGACACGCAGCGCCAGAACTGAACTTTGTGACGAGTGCGGGAACAGCCAGCGCCCGGCGCTACGTGTCGGGCTGGAAAGCCCGCCGTACTGCTGCACGCTGCTCTACCGCGTACATTTCCGATTTTTCGGCTCGCAATCCATCATTCGCCTGCCTTATAATCCACACTTGCCCGACCTACCCCGACCGGCCCCTGCGGTCCCAACCTGCCTTCGCCCGTTAGTCCCGCCATCCGCGATTTTTCTGGGGTGATCCAACATGCTGCCACGCTATGTCACTCCGCTGCTGGCTGGTGTATTCCTCTGCTCGGCCACGGCCGTGCGCGCTCAGGCTCCCGCCGCGAAACTGGCCGAACTGACCGCCGAACCCGCCGCCGTCACCCTGCGTCACGCGGAAGACCGGCAGCGTTTGCTCGTCACCGGCAAGCTCACGGACGGTGTGCTGCGCGACCTGAGCCGCGCCGCGAAGTATGCGTCGAGCGATCCGCAGGTGGTGCGCGTCAGCGACGACGGCGTGGTCGCGCCCGTGGCGGCGGGCCAGGCCGTGATTCAGATCATTGCCGACGAACGCACGGCCACCGTCAACGTCAGCGTGACAGACGCCCGGCAGCAGCTTGTCAGCTTCGCCAACGACATCATGCCGCTGTTCGCCAAGGCGGGCTGCAACAGCGGGGCGTGTCACGGGGCTGCTTCCGGTAAGAAAGGCTTTAAGATTTCGCTGCGCGGCTACGACCCGTCGACCGATTACCAGGTGCTGACGCGCGGCACCACCGGCCGCCGCCTCAACTTCAACGATGCGGCGAGCAGCCTGCTGCTGCTCAAGCCGACCGGCGCGACCGCACACGAAGGCGGCAAGCGCTTCGACGCGCACAGCGCCCAGGCCCGCACGCTTCAGCGCTGGATTGAGGAAGGCGCACGCTCCGACGTGACCACCGCCCCGAAGTTGACCGGCATCGAGGTGTCGCCGTCGTTCCGCACCTTCGACCAGCCAAACCAGTCACAGCGACTGCTCGTCACCGCCCGCTTCAGCGACGGCACGACCCGCGACGTGACCGATGACGCCCGCTTCAGTTCCAGCAACGAACTGGTGGCGACCGTCGATGAAGCCGGCCTCGTCGGGCTAGCCACCAAGGGGGAATCGGCCATCATGGCCCGCTACGGCGACAAGGTCGCGGTCGCCAACCTCGTCGTCATGCAGCGCGATCCACTCTTCGCCTGGACCAACCCCGCCGAGCACAACTACATCGACCGGCTGGTCCACGCCAAGCTGAAGCACATGGAAATCCTGCCGTCGGACCTCTGCTCCGACGAGGAATTCCTGCGCCGCGCCTTCTACGACACCATCGGCCTGCCGCCGACGCCCGAGGAAGTGCGAGCCTTCCTCGCGGATACCGCCGAGAACCGGCGGGCGAAGGCCATCGATGCGTTGCTCGAACGGCCCGAACATGCCGAGTATTGGGCGCTGAAGTGGACCGATTTGTTCAAGCTGCGTTTCGACCTGCTGCGCGACAAGGGCACCTGGGGCATGTACCGCTGGGTGCGCGACAGCATCGCCGTCAACAAGCCATACGACGTCTTCGTCAAGGAGATCATCGTGGCGGAAGGCAGCTGCGCTGAACACGCGCCGGCGAATTTCTGGCGCGTCTTCCCGAACGGCGACGACGCCTCGGAAGCCGTGGTGCAGGTGTTTCTCGGCATCCGGCTGATGTGCGCCAAGTGCCATGACCACCCGTTCGAGAAATGGGTGCAGAAGGACTACTACGGCATGTCGGCCTTCTTCAGCCAGGTGGCCCGCAAGCCGGGCGGCCGGCGCGAAGACCTGATTATCCATCGCAGCGAAATCCCCGCCACCGCCCGCCATCCAAACACCGGCGAAACGCTGCAACCCAAATTCCTCGACGGCGCGGTGGTGCCAATCTCGGCTCAGCAGGATGGTCGCGACATTTTGGCCAACTGGCTGACGGCGAAGGAGAACCCGTTCTTCGCGAAGGCGACGGTCAACCGCCTCTGGAGCCACCTGTTCGGCAAGGGCATCATCGACCCGGTGGACGACATCCGCAGCAGCAACCCGGCCATCAACCAACCGCTGCTCGATGCACTGGCCAAGGACTTCACCGACCGCAATTTCGACGTGCGGCACATCCTGCGAACGATGCTCAACTCGCGGACGTATCAACTCTCGGCGCGGACCAACAAGTTCAACGCCGACGACAAGCTGAACTTCAGTCGAGCGCTGCCGCGCCGGCTGTCCGCCGAGCAGTTATTGGACACGCTGACACAGGCCACCGGCGTGCGCGAGAATTTTCGCTCGCGCTACGGCGAGGCCACCGTGGCCCAGCCGAACGGCGGCCTGCGCGCGGGCCAGTTGCCGGACCGCATGCTGACGGCGGAAATGCTCGACCTGTTCGGCCGGCCGCGCGGCGAATCGACGTGCGCCTGCGAGCGTCACGAAGAAGCAAGCATGACGCAAGCCCTGCACCTCATCAACGGCAAGAGTTTGGGCACCCGCCTCGCCAGCCCGAACGGCCGGCTGGCGAAGGTGCTGGCCACGCCGAACATCACCACCGAGAAGATCGTGGAAGAACTGTACCTGATCGTGCTGTGTCGTATGCCCAAGGCGAATGAGCTAGAATTGCTGACGAAGCACTTCCAGGCCAGCGCGGACCGCACGAAGGCGGCCCAGGACGCCATGTGGGTGCTGTTCAATACCAAGGAGTTTCTGTTCAACCATTAAGGTTTCAAGTTTAGCCGCGAGCCGGAGGCAAGCGCTGAGGAC
>JAEUIF010000246.1 GCA_016795185.1 Planctomycetia bacterium
TCCACGTGGGAGACGTAACCGACGTAGCGTGCGCGGCCCTGGGAACCTGCGGGAGGCGTCGTCCCCCACTCGGCATGAACGTGCGCCCGGGGCTGCCAGAGCTTGTAGCGCTGCGGTTCGTCGCTGTGCCAGCCAAACCACCAGTCCACCATCGCCGGCGAGACGCCGGGCATCGGGGTGCGAATCGCCACCCGCAGCGAGCCATCGTCGCACAGCGCGTAGCCGTTCTCCAGGGCTTCGCGGGCGGGATCGAGCAGCTGCCCGGCATCAGCCAGCGCCGGCAGCAACGGGCCGGCGATCGGCCCTTGCGCGACGGCCTGGCGCGCGGTTTCGGACAGCGGCGCGAGCGTCGGGTTCCAGAATTTCGCGTAGGGCTTGCCGTCGAAGTCGCCGGGGTGGCTGCCCAGGTAGCGGGAAGATTCGGTCATGTTAGTTTCTCGGATGTCAAACGTTCGGCCGTCCCATCCAGGGGAAGAAGCGACTTTGCGGATCCCGTTCGGCGCGGATACGGTCCAGCCGGGCCAGGTGCTCATCCGAAACGAAGCGCACCGGACGCTGCCCGAGGTTCTCATCCGCCAGCTGGCAGCCGCTGCACAGGTGCTGCATCTCGCGCATGCGTTCGACTGGCCACTGCGCGAAGGCCGCATCGTCCTTCGCATCCTTCCAGACGGAATAGAGGGCAAGGTAAATCTCGTCCTCCATCGAATAGGCCATGTCGGGCCGGCTGGGCGGCGGCACCCAGTTCATCCAGAGCGCGTGCGACGGCGCGGCGGGCAGCGTCTCGGCGATGCGGCGCAGGCCCGGCAGCAGGTCGTCGAACGATGCGCCGGTCCACATGTTGTCTACCGCGTAGCGATGATCCGCCGGGTAGTGCTGCATCACGCCCGTGTACAGCAGGTTGAGGCCAGTTGGCACGAAGGGCAGCGCCAGCGAGGCCCGGCGGCGCAGCGGCCCGTGCGTCAGAAAGGACGCGGCATCCCAGGCTGCGCGCCAGCTGTCAGCGAACACGGGGGCGATGGCCAGGATGCCCGGCCCGCGTACGCCGGGTGTATCGCGCGACAGCAGCAGCATCAGTTCCACGGCAGCGGGCACCTCGCGGCGGATGCCGTGCGCCCAGCGAAAGACCTCTTCGAGCTTGTCGATCGAGAAGGTCTGCACCGCCGCGCCGATGAGCTTCGGCCGACGGTAGAGCCGCAGGTGGAAGCGCGTGACCACGCCGAAGAAGCCCGGCCCCGCGCCGCGGGCGGACCAGTAAAGATCGGCGTTTTCGTCGGCGCTGGCGTGGATCAGTTCGCCGTCGGCAGTGACCACGTCGATGCCTTCGACGCTCATGCAGGCTGGCCCCAGCACCCGGCTGTGCCAGCCGTAACCGCCTTGAAGCAGGTAGCCGCCGAGGCAGACGCCCCGGCAATGCCCCGCCGGAAAGAAGAGGCCCTGCCGCAGCAGGCGCATCGCCAGGCCGGCGCCGGTGCAGCCGGGACCGGCCGTGGCGCGCAGGGCGTGTTTGTCGATGCGCGCGTCGTCAAGGCGCGACACATCGAGCAGCATGCCGCCGTCGCGGATGTGGTTGCCAGCCCAGCTGTGGCCGCCCGAACGCACCGCCACCCGCCAGTTTTCCCGCCGCGCCAGTTTGACGGCGCGAATGACATCGTAAACGTCGTTGGCCTGGACGATCATTTCGGGGAAACGATTCGGCAGCAGCGCGTTGCGCAGGGCGGCGCGGCGGGCCGCTTCATAGCCTGCCTGGCCACGGCGAAAGCTGCCGCCGCGCGTCTTCGATGTTTCGCCCACCCGACCTCCAATTTCGTAGGTCAGGCTTTCCAGCCTGACAATCGTGTCAGGCTGGAAAGCCTGACCTACTTGGATCGCCTATCTGAGCGCCTGAACAGATGTGCTGCCGCCGCTTCGCCCGAAGTCGCTTGCGGCCGGGAACTATTCCGGTTAGACTTTCATCTAAAGATAGGGGGCAGCAGTCCCATCCTCAAGGATTGCTTCTTCCTGCGAAACCTGCCGGGCGAACTTCCCCCCCCCAATACCCGGCACCCCGCCTGCCACCGTAGACCCTCGGCAAAGGGTCGCTTCCTCCTGCCACGGGAGCCCCACCATGCCTGGTCCTACCTTTCCGGGCGCTTGCTCCGAGTTTCGGCGTCTCCACAACCTCGATCGCCGTTCGTTTCTCCAGGTTGGCGGCCTGAGCGTGCTCGGTGCGTCGCTGGCCAACGTGCTGGCTTCCGAGGCCCGCGCTTCCAACTACGGCGCGGAAGTGCCGCGCGCCCGGGCGAAGAATTGCATCTTCGTCTTCCTCGGCGGCGGTCCCAGCCAGCTGGAAACCTTCGACCCGAAGCCCGACGCCCCCGCCGAGTACCGCACGATCTACAACACGATCCAGACCAGCGTGCCCGGCACCCTGATGTGCGAGCACCTGCCGGAGATCGCCAAGCATGCCGACAAGGTCGCGCTGGTGCGTTCCGTCTGGCACAAGTACGCCGGCCATTTCGGCGGCCATCGCTACGCGCTGACGGGCCATGCCGCCCCCGGCAACCCCGACGTGGCCGCCCGGCCTGACGACAAGCCGGGCATCCAGTCGCTGGCCATGAAGTACCTGAAGCACACCGATGCCATGCCGGCCGGCATCATGCTGCCCTGGCTCGCGACCGACCAGGGCAACGGCGCCAGCGGCGGCATGGGCGGCGGTGTGCTCGGCAAGCAGTACGACCCGAT
>JAEUIF010000289.1 GCA_016795185.1 Planctomycetia bacterium
CAAGGAAGCGACGGTATCCATCGGCGACGTCTGCGTGGCGCAATCGGACAAGAACATCGTCTGGGTTGGCACGGGCGAGAACAATCCGCGCAACAGCGTCAGCTATGGCGACGGCGTCTACAAGTCCACGGATGGCGGCAAGTCCTGGAAGCACATGGGACTGAAGCAGACCTACCAGATCGGCAAGATCGCCATTCACCCGAAAGACCCGAACACCGTTTACGTCGGCGCGCTGGGCCGGCTCTACGGTCCCAACGAAGAGCGCGGCCTGTTCAAGACCACCGACGGCGGCAAGTCCTGGGAGAAGGTTTTCTACCTCGACGCCACCACCGGCGTCATCGACCTGGCCATGCACCCGACGGACCCGAACACGCTGCTGGTCGCCATGTGGGACCGCTGGCGCGACGAGTACGACAGCTACCCCGGCGGCACTCCGCCCGAAGGCTACGACGGCTACGATCCCATGCGCAAGTGGGGCAAGGGCGCGGGCATTTACAAGACCACCGACGGGGGTAAAACCTTCGCCCGACTGACCAAGGGCCTGCCCACTTGCATGATGGGCCGCATCGGTCTGGACTATTACCGCAAAGACCCCAACGTCGTCTTCGCGATCATCGACAGCGAGCAGTACGGCATGGGGCCGCCGCAGGCCGTTGCCCAGGAACCCTACCTGGGCGTGCAGGGCGAGGATGCGCCGAAGGGCGTCCGGCTGACGCAGGTCTTTCCCGGCAGCCCGGCCGAGAAAGCAGGGCTGAAGACCGGCGATACGGTGCAATTCATCGACAGTGCCCTGATCTCCACCTACAAGGCGCTCGGCGAGCAGATGAAGGACCACAAGCCCGGCGAGCGAATCAGCGTCGGCATCGTCCGCAACCAGGAAACCGAGGAAGTGGCTCTGACGCTCGAAGCCCGGCCCGGCGCGCCCAGCGGCAAGCGGCCGTTCGCCGAACGGCTGGCCGGGCAGCAGGCCAATTTACAGGAGAAGCAGGGCAAGGACGGTTTCCAGTACGGCGGCGTTTACCGCTCGGCGGACGGCGGCGAATCCTGGACGCGCGTCAACAGCATCAACCCCCGGCCGATGTACTTCTCGCAGGTGAGAGTCGATCCGACGGATGAGAAGTACGTCTACGTCCTCGGCGTCAACCTGCACCGCTCGAAGGACGGCGGGCGGAGCTTCGGCGCTGATGGCGGCAAGGGCATGCACGCCGACCACCACGCACTGTGGATCGATCCGCGCGACGGCCGGCACATGATTGGCGGCACCGACGGCGGCATTTACGTCACGCACGACCGCATGGAGCACTGGGACTTCCACAATCACATGGCGCTGGGCCAGTTCTACCACGTCTGCGTCGATCAGCGCACGCCGTACCGCGTTTACGGCGGCTTGCAGGACAACGGCAGCTGGGGCGGTCCGAGCCGCACGCTGCGGACCACCGGGCCGGCCAACGACGACTGGACCGCGGTGGGCGGCGGCGACGGCTTCGTCTGCCGGGTCGATGCCACGGACCCGGACATCGTCTATGCCGAAAGCCAGGGCGGCGTGATCTATCGTCGCAACCTGAAAACCGGCCAGTTCTCGCCCGTCGCGCCGAAGGCCGCGAAGGGTGCCAGCTATCGTTTCAACTGGAACACGCCCTTCATTCTGTCGAGCCACAATCCGAGCATCTTTTACTCGGGCAGCCAGGTCGTCTTCCGCTCGGTGAAAAAGGGCGATGATCTGCAAGTCATCTCGCCGGACCTCACTCGCACCAAGCGCGGCAGCGCCACGGCGCTGGCCGAATCGCCGCGCAACCCCGACGTACTCTGGGCCGGCACTGATGATGGCTACGTTTGGGTCACCAAGGACGGCGGCAAGAACTGGACCAACGTCACACCTCTGCCGAAGAAGGCCGGCGAGAAGAACAAGGACTTGCTGCCTGGACCGCGCTGGGTGGCGACCATCGAGGCGTCGCGCTTCGCCGATGGGCGCGCCTATGTCGCCTTCGACGCGCATCGCTCCGACGATGACAATCCCTATCTCTTCGTCACGGAAGACTTCGGGCAGACCTGGAAGAGCATCACGGCGAACCTGCCCGTCGGTTCCACGCGTTGCCTGCGCGAAGACGTCAAGAACGCGGACCTGCTCTTCTGCGGCACCGAGTTCGCGTGCTTCGTTTCCGTGGATCGGGGCAAGAGTTGGCTGAAATTGAACAACAACCTGCCGACCGTGGCCATCCACGAGCTGGCGATTCATCCGACGGCCGGCGAGATGGTGGCGGCCACGCACGGCCGCAGCCTCTGGGTGCTCGACGTCACGCCGCTGCGGCAGATGACGGCGAACGTGCTGAAGTCGCCCGCCCATCTCTACGAACCCATGCCGGCCATCTTCTGGCGCATCGAGCCAAACAAGGGCTCGCCCTTCGGTAACGGCAGTCGGCGCTATTACGGCGAGAACCCGCCGCGCGGCGCGGTGCTCTACTATTCACTGGGCCGCAAGGCCGAGAAGGTGGACCTGAAGATTATCGATATTGCCGGCAAAACTGTGCGGCAGCTGGGCACCAAGAGCGAACCGGGCCTGCACAAACTCATCTGGGACATGCGCGCGGCTGCACAGCCGGGCCAGGGCAAGGGACCGCAACCCAAGGGCCCACCGCCCGGCGGCCCCTCGGCATCGCCCGGCGTCTACCGCCTGGTGCTGACCGTGGACGGCATCGACTATTCTCAACCCTTGCGCGTCGAGGGCGACCCGACGCTGCCGGGCGTGATCGTCACGGAGGACGACGGCATCCAACCTCGCACGCTGCCGGAAACGGAACCGACGGACAAGTAGGGCGAATCAGGATCGGGGCGATGTAGCGCGCGGGTATAGTGGCGCGCAACGCCCCGGTCTACTTGTTGAGGAGGCGAGCGGCAACCATGACGACGCCGACGACTTCAGTCCCGGAAATTGAATATCCCGACAGCGACGGCAAGCCCCTGGCCGACAACACGCTCCAGTTCCAGTGGATCGTGACAATCAAGGAAAACCTGGATACCCAGTACCGGGACGATCCGAATGTTTTCGTGGCGGGCGACTTGCTGTGGTATCCGGTCGAAGGCCGCCCGGACATCAGCGCTGCCCCCGATACCTTGGTCGCGTTCGGCCGTCCGAAGGGTTATCGCGGCTCTTACATTCAATTCCGCGAGGGCGGCATCGCGCCGCAGGTCGTGTTTGAAATACTCTCGCCGAATAACACCAAGGCCGAGATGCAGCGAAAGTTCGACTTCTACGACCGCTACGGCGTGGATGAATACTACCTGTACGATCCCGAATCGCCGACGCTGGCCGCCTGGGTGCGACAGGCCGGCAAGCTGCGGCCCGTCGCCGAGCCCAACGGCTGGATCAGTCCGCGCCTGGGCATCCGCTTTGACCTTTCTGGACCTGAACTGGTGAACTTTCACCCGGACGGCAAACCGTTCCTGACTTTCGGGGAAGTGGTGCAACTGGCAGAGGAATCGCGCCAGGACGCGGAGGCGCTGCGCCAGGAGGCAGACTTGCCGCGCCAGCAAG
>JAEUIF010000290.1 GCA_016795185.1 Planctomycetia bacterium
CGAAGCCGTCCTGCGGCATGTCGAGCAGCGATTGCAGCGCCCGCACCGCCTGGCCCCAGTCCTTATCCTCGATCAGTTCCTGGCTCTTGTTCATCACCTGCTGGGCCTTGCGATCCGTCGGCAGGGAAATAGCGCTGGTCAGCGTCTCCTTCCCTTCCTCATCCGCGCCGGGCTTGCCGCGCATAATGCGGACCTGCGCCTCAGCCGTCAGCAGCGGCCAAGCGGTCAAGGGCGCTAGAAGACCCAGGCCGACGAGGACGGTGCAGATGCGTCTTGTGCTGGACATTGTGGAGGGTTCCTCGTTTTCATTCCCCAGTGAGCGGGGCGGCAGTCTGCGTCGAAGAGCGGAAGACCCAGTGATTGTCGCATGTTGGGGCAATTTGGAACAAGCGCAATCTCAACAACATAGAGACGAGCCGGGAAGGCCCACGAATGAAAAATCGTTGCGGCCTCCGCTGAATTCCCTTAACTCCAAATTGACGATCCAAACGCCTCAACTTAACCGGCCACGAACTTCATCGTTGGCGCGAAAACCATAAAGTCAATTACTGCAATCTATTATAGCACATCTTCTTTTCGGCATATTCGGAGCAAACATGGCGGTTACATACAATGGAGGCATGAGTGCGCCAGCTGACCGCAAGGTTCCTCTGAGCCGGGGCGAGGGTCGTCCGGTAGGCCGTCGGACGCGGACCTTCCGTCCAAACTACCTGTCGTTCGCCGGCACCTACCAGTGCAACCTGAGTTGCCCGCATTGTTGCGTGCCGATCGAATGGCCGGATCGCCTCGACATCGGTACAGCGGTGCGCTTTCTGGAGGATGCGTTTGCCCAGGGAATAAGCACGCTGGGGTTCACCGGGGGCGAACCGTTCCTCTATCCGGAGTTTGTGCATACGCTGTGCCGAAGGGGAGCCGAACTGGGCTTTCGCTTCGACAAGATCATGACCAACGGAGTTTGGTTCCGCGATGCGCGCCATTTGACCGGCACACTGCGTCAACTGGAGCGGACGGGGTTTTCGGGCAAGCTAGGATTGAGCGTCGATAAGTTCCACGGCCTGGACATCGAGCCGCTGACCGAGTTTTGCCGCGCAGCGCGGCAAACCTTCCAACGTGACAACATCATTTCGCTGTCTTACGCCAGCCGCAGTCCGCACCAAGGGCTGGAAGGCCCGCGCCGGCTGGCGGAGGCCCTGGACGCAGTCATCGACTGGTCGGAAATGCTCGGCCGCTATTTGCTGGTCGCGCCGGATTTGACGATGCCCTTGAACTGGAATCATCTGGCTCCCGTGGAGCGGGCCGAAAAAATGGCTGGCGCCTGGGATGGAGTCTGGTTCGAGGAAGACTACTGCGAAGGGCCGGGCCAGGCGCTGATCGTGAACCCAAAAGGCGAGGTCAAACCCTGTTGCGGCTTCGCCTCCGACCTGGACCAGCTGACGATCGGCAACATCTACCGCGACACCGTGAAGCAAGTGATTCGCAACGGCCGCCGGCATCCGGTCGTGGGCAAAGTGTTTTCCAAGGGACTGAGCGCCATCCGCGACGAAATCCTGGCGCGCGACCCGGACGCGCTGCCGGGGGCGACCTCGAACCATTGCTACTTCTGCTGGTACGCGCTGACACGGGGCCTGGCAAACGGCGTCAACGGCGGCGGCGGGCAAATCGGTGCCTGGACTGGCGAACGGCCCAATCACGCCGGTGAGTTGATTCAACTGGGGCTACGGAAAAAGTGACCACCCCAGCCCACCTGTTGCCGATAAACGTCGTAGTCCGAACAAGGAGGTTCCCATGCACGACGACGCCGACGACTTTGAAGACATCGACCCGGACGAAGTCGATATGGTGGTGGCCACGCTGCGCAAGCTGCTGCAAGAGGTAAAGAGCGAGAGCATTCAGGAAGTGCTGCAAATCGCCCGCCAGGATATCGCCGCCCTGGCCGAGCTGGACGACTGGGAAGACGAGGCGGACGAGGAAGCCGCTTGAGAATTGGCGGGCGAGCCGCTAGTTTGAGCGAGCCGTTTGCGAAGGCGAGCCTCCCGCGTAAGCGGGGGGAGCCTCGCCCGATCAACCACCCGAGGACACACCAATGAATAAACAACTTGCCGCGCTCGCAACCTTTGTTCTGCTCGCCTCCCTGGCGAGCCGCGCGGCCGCCGCGCCGTTCGAGGACAAGAACCTGGAAGCGGCCGTGAAAGCGGCCCTGAACGATCCCAAGGCCGACCTCAGCGACAACAGCCTGAAGAACCTCTTCGTGCTGGAGGCGTCGGGCAAGGGCATCAAGGACCTCAAGGGCCTGGAGAAGTGCAAAAACCTGGCGCTGATCCGCCTCACCAAGAACGAGATCAGCGACCTGACGCCGTTGAAGGAACTGACGAACTTGCAATCGCTCGACCTCGCGCAGAACAAGATCGCCGACGTCGCGCCGCTCGGCAGCCTCACCAAGCTGCAATACCTGGAACTGACTGGCAACCAGGTCGAGAAGGTGGACGGCCTGGGCAGCCTGACTTCCCTGGCCGCGCTCTACCTCACCGGCAACAAGGTGGCCGACATCACCCCGCTGGGCAGCCTGGCGAAACTCTCCTCGCTCCACCTGGCAGGCAACGGCCTGAAGGACATTGGCGCGCTGGCCAAGGTCAACCGCCTGATGACGCTCGACCTGAAGGACAACGCCATTGAGGACCTGAGTGCCCTCGCCAAGCAGACTGACCTGCGGCTGCTGATGCTGGAGCGCAACAAGATCGCCGATCTAAAACCGCTGGTCGAACTGGCCGAGGCCGACGCCAAGGGCGACAAGCGCCTGGCCCCTTATCTGCGCCTTTATTTGGCCGGCAACCCGCTCTCCGACGCCGCCAAGGGCGCGCAGCTCGAAGCCCTCAAAAAGACCGGCGTTCGCCTGGAGAATTGATGGGCATTTGCACCGCCGGTTCAAATCTCGCTCAGCACGCCCGTGCTGCTGCCGAAGCGGTCCAGGTCGACACCCAGCTGATGCAGCATGCGGACGAAGAGGTTCGAGAGCGGCCGATTGTTCTTGCGGTCGAAGGCTACATGGCCGGCGTGCTTGAAGCCGCCGCCGGCCAGCAGGATCGGCAGGTTGTCGTTGGTATGAGCCGAGGCGTTGCCCAGGTTGCTGGCGTAGAACGTGACCGTTTGGTCGAGCAACGATTGCCCACCGACGTCAGTGGCTCGCATCTTGCCGAGGAACCCGGCGAATAGCTTCATCTCATGCTCTTCGATCAACGCCAGTTGCTTGAGCTTGCCCGCGTCCTGACCGTGGTGGGACGCATCGTGATGACTGATGCCCACTCCCTCCAGGTCTAGCCGTTCGGTGTGCGACCACAGCCACAGGGCGATCACGCGCGTGGAGTCGGTCTGTAGCGCCAGGTGGGTCAAGTCGAACCACTGCCGCTGGCGCTCCAGCATCCGATTGTCGCCGATGTGGTCGCTCGTGGGCGGTTTGGCGTCCACCTTCGGTTTGGGCTTTCGCACCCAGTCCTGATCCTGGTGCAACCGCTGCTCGGCCTCGCGAATCGAGGTCAGCAGGAGGTCCACACGGTCGCGGTCAGCCGCGCCGAGCGTGGCTGCCAGAGCGCGGGCCTGGTCGCGCACACCGTCCAGAATGCTCAGGCCATTCTGAATACGCTCGACCTCGCGCGCCACTTCTTGCGGCGTCCCATCGATGAAGAGTTGCTTGAACACTTGCGTGGCACGGGATTCGGACGGCAGCATCACACCCTTGCGATTCCACGACACGTTGCCGCCGCCTAGCTGGAGGGACGCGAAACGGGTCTTATCGCCCCGGCGCAAGGCCACTTCCTGATCCAGCGAGACGGTATTGCGTAGGTCGCCCGGCCGCATGCCCTCTGGACCGACGCCCGTGAACAGGGCCGCTTCGGTGCCGTGGCCGGCGGTATAGCCCCGGTGCGACATCCCAGAGAATACGGTGAATTCCTGGCGGTGCTCCTGAAGCGGTTTCAGGTGCCGACTGGGTTCGTAGTCCTTCCCGGTTTTTTCCGGAAAGAAGTAGGGCGCGTGCAGTCCCAGGCCGCGGCCAATGAGGAGCAGGCGCTTGGAACGCAGCGCTGCGGCCTTCGGTTCCGCGCCGAGGCCTATCGGCAGCATGGCGTCGAGCAACGGCAAGCCGATGCAAACACCGGCGGCGCGGAGAAAACTGCGGCGGTTCATGGGAACCTGCGACATGGTGAATACTCCGTGGATGATCGACCGCGCTTTCGGGTGCCAGCCGAAGACTGGAAGTCACTTGTTCAGAAACGCTCGACTCTGCACCACATCATGGATCAGTGACCGGAAGCCGTAGTGCTTGCCCCGACTGCGCGCTATCAGTTGCTCGACCACGTCGCGATCGGCAAACTGGACATCAGCACCCGTGCCGTAAACAATCAGCTTCTCCGCCAGGTTCCGCGCCAGCTGGTCCTTGTCGGCGAGCAGCAGCCGCTTGTACTCGTCGATGTTCTGGAACTTGCGGCCGTCCGGGGTTTCCCCGCCCTTTTCCACGTCGGGCCCCCGGTAGATGTTACGACCGGGATAGTTGGCCAGCGCGACGGGCTTGCCGCCGGTGCCACGGTAGAACTCCCGCCAGCCGCCGATCACGTCGAAGTTCTCCAGGGCAAATCCCGGTGGGTCGATATGGCGATGACAGCTGGCGCAAGCCGGCGTGTTGCGGTGCTTGTCGAGTTGCTGGCGAATCGTCGTCGTCCCGCGAATGTCCGGCTCGATGTTCCCTGCCTCCGGCGGGGGCGGCGCGGGCGGTTGGCCGAGGATTTTCTCCAGTACCCATTTGCCGCGCAGCACGGGCGAGGTCCGGGTGCCGTCGGCCGTGACCTTCAGCACGCTGGCATGCGTCAGCACACCACCGCGATGGCTGTCCGGCGGCAGCGGCACCTTCCGCAACTCGCCGCCGAAGACGTTGGCAACGCCATAGTGCTTCGCCAGCCGCTGATTCAGGAACGTCCAGTTGGAATCGACGAAATCGGTCAAGCTCAGGTCGCCGCGCAGAACTTCCTCGAAGTACAGTTCCGTCTCGCGCGGCATGGACCAGAACAGGAAGTCGTCGAACTCACCGTAGATCTGCGGGTCGGGCGAGGTGGCATTGATGTTGCGCAGTTCCAGCCATTGCCCGGCGAAGTTGGCGGTGAACCGCTTGGCCCGAGGATCGTTCAGTAACCGCTCGACCTGGCCGCGCAGGACTTCAGGCCGGCGCAGCTCGCCCCTGGACGCCAGCTGGAGCAAGTCGGCATCCGGCAGCGATGACCACAGGAAATACGACAGCCGGGCGGCCACGGCGTAATCGTCCAGCCGGGTGCGCTGGTCCGCTGGTCCTCCTGCTTGCAGCGGCTCGGACAGAAACAGAAAATGCGGCGAGCAAAGCGCGGCCTTGTAGCCCAGGATCATCGCCTCGGCGAACGGGGTCTTCTTGGCGAGGGCGTCGTGAACCAACTTGACGTAATAGCGCTGCAAGTCCTCGGCGACTGGCCGGCGGAAAGCCAGGGGCAGGAAGTCGCGCATCAAGCGTTCGGCGTCTTCGCGCGGCTTGGCCGGGGCAGGGACGAGCGGGTCATAGATGTACGAGTCCAGTGGTCGCCTGGCTGGCTGCGGCGGCACGGGACGGCCCTCGGCCTCCAGACGCGCCACTGATTGCGGCTTGAGCGGCACATTGGCAAAGAGACGCTGATAGCCGGCGGGCGGCCAGGGGTCGATCGGACCTTCGATCTCCAACCACTCGACCGCCAGTCCGGGCGTGGATTGGTCGGCCGCCTTCTGGCCAAACTCGCGTAGCGTCGGCAGTGTCCACCCGGCGAAGACCAGGTGCTGGCGGGCTTTCAGGTCGAATTCGCCTTCGATCAGGCTGGCCTTGCCCTCGGCCAGGTCGCGCACCGCGCGGACATCGCCTTCGTTACGGCCGTACTGCTCGTCGCAGACGATGCGCAACGGCAACGGCTTGCCCGCGGTGCCCACGGCGGCCACGGATGCGCGCAGACGATACCGCCCCGTCTGGGGTACGGGGGCGGTGGAGCAGGGAACGTGCGAGTACGGCCGGACGAACAGGACCAGCGTGTCGCCGTCCAGCCGCGCTGACTTACCCAGCATGTCCTTGAAAGCCGGCCATTTCTCGGTGATTTGCTTGCCGGTCCGCCGCTCCTTGAACTCCACCTGCGGCCGGCTCGGAATGACGGCTCGCAGCGCCCGCTCGGCTGCTTCCTGATACCGCAGCAGGTGCGCGGAGGAGACGTCGAGCACCGCACTCAGCTTGTCGAAGCCGGCGGCGGTATTGTCGTCGGGCAAGAGGTCCTTGACCTGCACCGCCGTCGCCAGCAAGTCGCCGAGCGTCGTTTCGTACTCCACGCGATTGAGTCGGCGCAACACCACCCGACCTTCGCGCTGTTGGCGAGCCAGCGAGGCCTCGTGCAATTGCCGCCGCACACCGTCCAGGACGACGCGGACGTCCTTCTCCGCCGGGCGAGGCTTGTTTTTCGGAGGCATCTCGCCGCGCGACAGCTGATCGACGACCTTGGCCCAGGCGTCGGCGGTATCCGGGTCGTCGAACCGCAGGGGCAGCGTGTCCAGACGCAACTTGCGTTTCTGGACCTCCGGGCCGTGACAGGCGATGCAATGCTCCTTGACCAACTGCTGGAACTGAGCTTGCCAGGGAGTTATCGGCTCCGCGGACGTCCCGCGCTCCGCCTGGCGGACGATGAGTGCAAGGACAACCGTGCCAAACAGCGGCACCAGCAGGCGGGTCCAGGATCGCGACAACATGGTCAATTCTCTGGATGCGGAACTCGGCAGGGGTGACCCCGTGTCGTGATCGCGTAAATATCATGATGATCGCCGATCTTACTCGCGATGAAAGTCGGCTTCCACTCCTGATTGCCTGGTCTGCTTCGTCGTGTCTGGCGGCAACTCACTCGCGAATTCGTCACCGATGGGGTGCCGAGCGAGCGGTGCGATGGTTGAACACCCTCCGAGCCCAGAAAAATCCGCCGGGCACGGAGGCGTGAAAACCCCAATGTTTTGCCACTGCGCGCCAATTGCTTCTTGGCACAGAGTGGCAAAAACCCCAATGTTTTGCCACTCCGTGCCAAAATGCGCTTTTCTGCTGTCTGCCCTTGATCCATCGCACCCTGATTTGACAGACTCGGATGGGCCGCCGCACCGGGAACGAACAGCTGCGTCGGGGGCGGGTTGGTATCACCGAAAAGTCTCGCAGAATCCGACCGCGTACTCAGTAGCGCAGACCGGTATAGAAGCTGATCAGCGGAGTGATCTTCGCGCCGCTGTCATTGCGGTCGCCGCCGCTGACGCCGAAGCCCACGCCCAGGTTGAGGCCGGTTTCCCAGCCGGAACTGCCGACGAAGCCGTGCAGCCAGGAGATGTCCACGGAGGGCGCGATCATCAGCAGGTTGTCGTTCTGGAACTGGGAGTAAATGGTACAACCGGGGCCGAGCAGCAGCGAGTTGGTGCTGTACTTCGAGCTGCGGCGGAAGAAGGTGCGCGCCCCGATGCCCGCCCCTTCGGAACCGCCCATGCGGGTGGCGATGAAACCGTAGAAGACTTCGCCCATCACCGCATGATTGTCGCCCCGCCAGAGGGCGACCTCGGCGCGCACACCGTTCAGGTAGCCCACCAGCAGGTTGGCCGCGAAAACCGGCTCCAACGGGGCTACGTCTTCCTTCGCTGGGGCGACGACCACCACCTCGGTCGGGCGCGTGGCGGGCTGGACTACCGCGGCGTCGAACAATTCTTGCGCCGGTGCGAGGCCCACTCCAGCGGTCGAGACGCAGAGCAGTCCCAGCAGCCACCGTGAATTAGACATGAGTTCTTCCTTTCGGCTCGAAGTTGCCGCGCCGTCCTCAGAACCCCAGGCCGAGCCGCACGAACGGGCCGTGGTCGGAGAAGATCAGGCTGCCCCAGGCCGAAGCGGCGAAGCGATAACCGCTGTCGAGCCGCAAGCCCGTGAACGAGTTCGTGTAGCTGAAGCCCAGTTCGGTGCGGACGTCCGCCATGACGAGCAATTCCCGCACCGTTTCGCTGTGACGGTAAGTCACCGGCTGGCCGAAGCCCGGCGGCGGCGTCCACACGTTCTTGTCCTCGGTCGTGTAGCTCGCACCGCCAATCTCGAACCCGAGGTCGGCCAGGCCGAACATGCTGAGCCCGGTCCCACCGAGGGGCAGGCGCGACAGGAGGGCGATATGCGGCCCCGCGCCCCAGAAATCCGTCATCAGCGCCGTCTCATTGCTGCCCCACGGTGACGACTGTGCGTGGCGGAGGTCGTAGGCCAAGTGCGCGACGCGCAGCCCGCCCTGCCATTGCACGTTCCAGGGACCAAACGCCGCCGGCGCGGATTGGTAGTCGCCATCGAGCCAGTGACCCGTCAAGTTACTGTGCCAGGGCAGGTCGCCGTTGTCCGCATCCTCGGGTTTCACGGATGTGCTCAGATAACGATAGTTGACCAGCAAGGCCGCCCCGGAATCCAAACGCACGCCGAACGCCGCCTGAGGCGCGACGCATGAACCCAGGTCGCGGCGCAGGCCGGAGGTTTGCGAGGGCGACATGAGATCACCGAACCAGGCCCAGACCGATGCGGCCTCCACGGTGCAGAACCAGCGCGGCAGCACGGGACCTGTCGCTTCAACCCGACCGTCATCCACCGGGACGATGGGCGTCGTGGTCCAGCCGGCCGTGCCAGGGGCCACTGTTGTTTGACCGAAGCCCGCCGGTGCGGCGGCGAGCAACAGCAGCCAGGTCAACCCACTTCGAGCCGAGGACATCATGATCGTTACCTCTCCCTGACCCCGCCGGCGCGGGCGCGCACCGGCGGGGTGTTTCTGGGTTCGAGCCATTGTGGTTAGTTTCGGGCGGAACGTCCGCCGCGACGAAAGCGGTAGCCGGCCAGGCCGCACACGCCGATGCCGACCAGCAACAGGCTGCTCGGCTCCGGCGCGTTGGCCACCGCCAACATCTGGTCGGCCATCGCCTGGTAGCCCTGCTCGTTGGGATGAACGTCGCCGGACAGAATGTGCGTGTAAGCCGCTTCCTTGCCGAGAAACGGCGTGTAGACATCGACCACGCGGCCGTCGAATTCGGCCGCCGCCGCCTCCAGCAATTGTTGGTGCAGCGCGCCGAAGACCAGGGCGGACTGGTTCAGCGGATCGTCGGGACCGAGTACCGCGAACGGGTTGTAGTAATTCAGCAGGAGGAGCTGTGCTTCAGGAGCGGCCGCGCGAATCTCGCCCAGTGCCGCGGCATAATTGGCCTGCAAGACGGCGAACGTCTGCCCGGCCTGCGCTTGCTGCTGTGCCGCCGGCAGCTCGAAAAAGCCCGGCTGCCCGGTCAGGTAGAAGAAATCGTTCGAGCCCAACGCGAAGCTGACATGACTGATGACATGGCCCTGGGCATGCTCAGCGGCGGCGAAGGTCTGAAACATGCTGAGCTGGCTTTTTGTCGGATCGGCGTAGTTGAGGTTCACGCCGGCGGCCCGCACCCAGCCGGGCGGGGCAACGCCCGTGAAGAAACTGGTGCTTTGCTCGCCGGGAATCGCCAGGTTGATGACGTTGGGCCGCACCCCGCCGTTGGACTTCGCCAGTCCGTCGGCGAAGTGCTTGACGTAGCCCTGGTCGCCGTTCGAGACGGGCACCACGTCGGTCTGGCCGTAGGCCACCGAGTCGCCCAGCGCGATGTAGGACCGCAGCGGCCCGGCGGACGCCAGGCCGCAACTGGCGAAAACTAACAGCAGGGCGAGCGCCGGATGCAACGCGCGGAAACAGATGCGAGACATGGATCGGCCTCCTTGCCGAACGAGTCGGAAGATGGGTGGGTCGCCCTTCGACGGCATGGCGTCCGAAGGTACACTCCAATCGCCTGCCGCCGCCCCAGGCGGACAAAGGCCGCGAAAAAAAAACGGATTCGTGCCAAAATGATTCAAGTTCAGTAGTTCCCCATCCGTCCGCATTGACCTAGATGAACGCAAGCTCCCTCCCCAAAATGACTTTGCTACACCGAGTCACCCAAGGAGGGAGCCATGCGCCAACGTCAGTGTACCCTGCGCGACCGGGATGTCCAAGCACA
>JAEUIF010000303.1 GCA_016795185.1 Planctomycetia bacterium
GCGGATACACCAGCCGAAGCCAGTTCCTGGGACAGCGCCGACGACAGGGCCGCCAGCGACAGGGCAAGTCCCCGCCGGGCCAATCGGTCGCGCAACAAGTCGCGTGCCCGAGCCAGCCGGCCGGAAACCGTGCCTTTCGTCCAGCGCAGTTGCGCGGCGGCTTCGTCGTTGGTCTTGCCTTCGAGGTAGCAGAGGACCATCGGCAAGCGATACTTGTCGGGGAGCCGGTTCAGTTCCTCGTCGAGTACGGATCGCAGTTCGCGCCGGCTGGCTTCCGCTGTGGGATCGGCATGGTCCAGGTGTTGCGGGTCACGGTCGGGTGGCGCATCGGCGCGGTCCATGGCCGGTACCTGGGATTCACGGGAATGCCGTTGGCGCGTTTGCGAGCGCAGCCGTGCCGCCACCCGGTACGCGACGCCGTAAAGCCAACTGGACAGCGTTTCGGGACGGCGGATCGCTTGCGCCTGACGCGCCAGCACCAGAAACGTGGCCTGAAAGGCATCCTCGGCGGCGTGCGGATCGTGCAGCACGCGCCGGCAGACGCCGAGCACCAGCGGGCCGTGCCGCGCCACGAGCGCGGTGAACGCCGACTCATCTTGGTTGATGAGAAACTGCTGGAGCAACTGGGCATCCTGCACGGCGGTCGGCGGGCCGACCAGCAACCGGCGCAAGTGCTGCAACAAACTGCCGGGTGGTCCGTATGGCATCTCGTTGGTTTCCGCAAGCGATGGTCTGCATGATTAGTGCAGGAAGCCGACAGCGCGCATACAGGTTTTTCGCGCAATTTTTTTGCGTAGCGGATTTCCGCCAAGCCAGTATGCCGCGCAACGGATTGCCCAGGCAATCCATTGCCTTCGATTGACGGAGGGGCGCGTGCTGATTTATCATGCGCTTGCCCACCTCGGTGCCGCGCCGGCTCAATGCTGTGCGTCGCGGCTGGTCCTACCATACAAGCGGAGAGCCACTGCTCATGGAACCTGCCGACCTCGAACTCTTCACCACCAAGCAACTCGTCGATGAACTGATGCGCCGCAAGACCTTCCTGGGCGTAATCGTCCACTCCGAAGAGGAGTTCAAGCGCGACGTCTGGGGGCCGAATCGCGTCTTCCAGGTGCATTTCAACGAAAACCTGACCACGGAAACTGCCGGCCGCCTGCTCGACACCATCGCCGAATCCCTTGACCCTTCAATGTCGTGAACCACGGGCGCAATAAAAAGCACCGGCCGGGGACGCTGCCGCGCCCCGGCCGGTGTGCATGAGTGGCTGTCAATCTACCGTTTCGGCTTGCGTCCCTTCTTGTCGTTCACGTTCACCTCACCCTGCGTTTCGACCTTGACCTGCTCCTTGCGCACCGTGCCGGAGACCTGCGCGGTGTCTTGGACCGTCTGCTTGCTCACGGTCACTTCTTCCTTGATGACCGGCCGCTTCTCAACGTGGACTTGCTCTTCCTTGACCGGGATACGGATTTCCTGCCCCGCCTGGATTTGGTCGCCCGTCGGCTGTCCGGCCACGGGTCGGCGCTCGATGACCACTTCCTCGCGCTGCACGGGGACGTCTAGCGTTTTGTGTTCCGTGACAATTTCCTTGCGCACGTGAACTTCGCCCTGGTTGACGTTTTCCTTGCGAGCGCGGAGTTCCTCTTCCTGCAATTGCAACCTGTGCTGCGCATCGGCCTTGGATTCCAGCGGCGTCTGGTAGACGCCGCGCGCGGTCGGCGCACAGGACTCGGAACCGCA
>JAEUIF010000320.1 GCA_016795185.1 Planctomycetia bacterium
TCGGACGACGACCGGCTGAGCCGGCATATTGCGGAGCGTGCCGGCAGCCCGTTCCGGGCCTACCGGCGCCGGCCAGCGACCGCCGCAAGCTAGGTAAACTGGGCAGGCTATTGGCAAAAGCAGAGTGGGTCTTGGACCCGCTCCCCTTGCAGTGACCGCAGTTCGTCTGCCGTCAGCCCCTTGGAAAACGCGCAGCCGAGATGCCAGTAGCCCGTCGTGCCTTCCGGCCGGGCATGGACCACGCGCACCCGGCGCGACTGCTTCGCTTCCGACGCGCGCCACTCGACGGCGAGGATTGCCCCTTGCCGGGCTTCGCGCGGCGAGTGGAGCGTGAGACCGCCGCGATTGACCTGTTGAATCTCCGCTTCCCAGCAGACTTCCGGGACGCTGTGCAGCAAGCGACAGACTACTGGCAGTCGATAGGTCTGTTGCGGGCCGGCGCGGCGCTCGTCGGGCGGCGGCGCGGCGCGGCCGATGTCCTCGGCCGCGAACGGGGCCAGGGCGGCGGCGACCTCGTGCGGCGTCTGGTAGCGGTCGGCCGGCTGTTTGGCCAGCATGCGCTGCACCACGGCCTGCAAGCCTTCGGGCACCTCGGGCCGCAGCTGGCGGATCGGCGTCGCCTCGGTCTGCTGGTGCTTCACCAGTTTCTGAATGAACGACCCGCCGTGGAAGGGCGGTTTGCCCGTGAGCAGCTGATAGAGCGTGCAGCCGAGCGAGTAGATGTCGGAGCGGGTATCCGCCGTATCCGGGGCGACGGCCTGCTCCGGCGCCAGGTAGTCGGGCGTGCCAGCGGCCTGGCCCTTGGTGGCGGAGTTCTCGGCCAGGGCGGGATCGTCGGGCGTTCCCTTGACGTTGGCGATGCCCCAGTCGATGACCTTGATGAACGGGGTCGCATCCTCGGCATGCAGTTGCAGCAGGTTGGCGGGCTTGATGTCGCGGTGGATCAGGTGGCGCTCGTGCGCATGTTGCAGGGCCAATGCCGTTTGCCGGATGCACGCACACGCCTGGCCCACCGGCAGCGGGCCGGAACGCCGCACCCGCTTTTCGAGGTCCGTGCCTTCCAGGTATTCCATCGTGAAGAAGGGCGGATCGTTGTCGCGCTGGGCGTCAAAGCTCTTGACGACGTTCGGATGATCCAGCCGGCCGAGCACCTGGCATTCCCACCAGAACTCGTTGGCTTCCCCCGGTGCCGTGAAGAGTTGTTCGCGCGCCACCTTGAGGGCCAGCGGTTGCGGGTCGCTGCCGCGCCGGGCTTTCAGCACGCGGCCCATGCCGCCTTCGCCCAGGCGGTCGAGGATGATGTAGTCGCCCAGCACCAGCTCGGAGCCCCGGCCGAGAATGAGTTGGTTGATCTGGTAGGGCGTCACCCAGCCGCGTTCGATCAGGTGCCAGGCCAGGGCGCGCAGCTCGGTGAAGCGCAGTTGCAGGTCCTGCGTCAGCTGGGCGACCTGGCCGGCGTTCAGGATTCTGCTTTGTGCCAGCGCTTCGACCAGGTTGAAGACCGAGGTAGCCGTCGGGATGGCGTCCAGTACGCTGGGCAGCTGCCAGAGGCGCACGGTGCGGTCGCGGCTGCCCGACAGCGCCAGCCGGCCGTCGGGCGAAAACGCGATGGCCGTCACGCTGTCGGCATGGCCCTGGAAGCGGCGCAACTCGACGCCGTTCGTCACGTCCCACAGGCGCACGGTCTGGTCCGCGCCGGCGGTAATGACGAAGCGGCCTTCCGGCGAAAACGCCACGGCATTGACCCGGCTGGTGTGCCCGGCGAAGCGGCGCACTTCCTGGCCAGTGCCCAAATCCCAGAGCCGGACGGTGCGGTCCAGGCTGGACGACAGCACTTGCTTGCCGTCGGCCAGCACGGCGAGGCCCGACACCATCTGGGCATGGCCACGCAGGCAGTGCAACGGCTGCCCACTCTCGGCGTCCCAGACGCGCACCGTGCGGTCGAAGCTGCCGGTGACGATCCGCTGGCCGTCGGGTGCGTAGGCCACCGCGCTGACACCGCTGGTGTGTCCTTCGAGAGTGCGCAGCAGCCGGCCATCGGCGACGTTCCATTCGGTGACGCCCGGTTCAGCGCTGCCGCAGAGCACCTGGCGGCCGTCGGGAGAAAACGCCAGGCTCCAGATGGCTGAGCCGCTGCGCTGGAACTGACGGATAGGTGTCAGGAACAGGGCGTCCCACAGGCAGATGCCGCCGCCCCGGCTACCGGAAACGAACTTGCGGGCGTCGCGCGAGTACGCCAGGCAATTAACCGCGGTGCGATGGCTCCGCAGGCGGGCCAGCTTCCGGCCGCTGTCGATTTCCCAGAGCAAGAGACTGCAATCGTCGCCGTCTTGAAAGCCGTCGTGGCCGAGTATGCCGCCGCTGCCGGACAGTGCCCGCCGACCGTCGGGCGAGAAGGCCACCGCGTTGATCCAGGTTTTGTGCTTCTGGAGACAGCGCACCTCGCCGACCTGGCCGCTGGTGAGGACGCTCATCTGCTCGTCGAGGAACGCCTGGATGTCGCGGGCATCCTGGTCCTCGGGGTCCTGACGCAGCAAGGCGGCCACGGTCTCGCGGGCTTCGGCGAAGGCCCCGCGTTCGAGTTGCTCGGTCAGTAGCCCAACGAGACGCTCGCCCGCGCCGGTATCCGGCGGGCTCGACAGCGTGGCTCCCTCGCTGGGTTCGGGCATGACGACCTTCTTGGAGATTTGTACGTCGGGCTTTCTAGCCCGACTTATCGCGCCAGTCGTCCACCGCGTCCGCTGCGCCGTGCCATTTGGTCCTGGCGCTGCCTGTCGGGCTGGAAAGCCCGCCGTACTTGCGCTCGTTGGGTGCCATGCCCACGGCTTTGCGTGGGCATGGGAGCTTGCAAGGTTCTCATGCCCACGCAGAGCCGTGGGCATGGCACCCAGTCAGATTATCGATTGAGCAACAGGTGCCTTGACCAAGCACTGGAAAGCCTGACCTACGGGCGGCTCAGCGACAGGCCCTTGCGCGTCGCGCGGTCCGGCGACCTGCCGAAGCAGAGGACCGCGTTGCGGCCGTCCCTTTTTGCAGTCGCCAGCGTCTGGTTGGCCTGCTCCAGCAGCACGGCGGGTTCCTCGGCCCCGCTGCCCACCGCCGCGACGCCGAAGCTGGCCGTCACCGTGCGGCCGGCGACCAGGCTGGCGGCCAGCTGCTGCCGGCAGCGTTCCGCGGCGCGGCCCGCTTCGTCGAGGTCGAGGTGCGGCAGCAGGATGCAGAACTCATCGCCGCCGTAACGGCCGACTCGATCGCTCGGCCGCAGGGTCGCTTTCAGGGTGGCGGCCACATGCCGCAGCACCTCGTCGCCGACGCGCTCGCCGTCGTGCTCGTTGATCGTGGCCAGCTGGTCCACGTCAAGAATCGCGCAGCTCAGCGGGTAGCCGTAGCGCAAGGCCGCTTGCCAGTGCTTTTCCAGTTCGGCGAAGAAGGCCCGGCGGTTCAGGCAGCCGGTCAGCGGGTCTTCGTTGGCCAGTTGCTTCAGCCGGCGATTCTTGCCGCGAATCTCGGCGCGCGACTGCTTCAGCCCGCGCATCAGCTTCCGCAGGTGGGAGTTCTTCTTCTCGATGGCGGTCAGGTTGTCGAAGGTCGCCAGCACGCCGCGCGGCTGGCCTTGCTGGTTGACGATCGGCATGGAGTTGATGGACAGCGTGCGGGGCCGGACGCCGTCGGTTTGCAGCCCCAGCACCACGCCTTTCTGGTTGCCCGCGTCCTTGAGCGACTTTTCCCACGGATAGGCTGCCGGGGCCTCCTCGGCGGTCTGCGGCCGGACCCAGGGCAACGTGGAAGCGTTCAGCCCTTCGAGCTTTTCCGCCGGCTGGCCGACGATGCGGGCGAAGGCGTCGTTGGCCAGGGCGATGTGATGGTCCTTGTCCAAAATCAGCACGCCCTCGGAGAGCGTGTCCATCGTCGCCCGGATGCGCTTGGGCACCGCGCCGACATCGCCCGTCACCAGCTTGCCCAGGACGCGCCACAGGTAGCCGAAGTAGACGAGCGTGCCGACCAGGCCCACGAACGCCAGCAAGCGATACGCAGGGCTATTCAGGAAACCCAGCGCGCCCTGGCCGAACAGCGGCCGGAAGCGGAGCTCGACGGTTCCCCAGCGCCGGTCCTTCAGAGCGATGGGCACCGCCATCTGCGCCTCGCTGGGGCCGGTCTGCGCGGCGTCCCAGTGGGCCTGGTGCTCGCCGACCTCGACGAGGATGTTGCCGTCGGCCGCGCGCAAAGCAGCAGAAAGTACGTCCGGGTTACGGCGAACGATCTCGGGCACCGTTTCCTTCAGCGTGTCGACTTCCTTCTGCTGCACGGCGGCCGTGCAGTGGATGGCCAGCGCCTCGCTCAACGACTTGCGGCCCTGCAACACGGCCTGATCGCGATCCGGCACCAGGCCGAACACGAACGCGAGGCACAGGATGCCGACCGACAGGCTGGCGAAGCCGATGCTGAGGCGGAACAGCGGGAACAGGTGACGCACGGCGAGGATCCTCGGACTGCGGCGATCGGTGGGCGTCAGCCCACGGTTGAACCACGCATCGCACCCATCGCAAACGGTGGGCTAACCGCCCACCGCTCGCCAATCAACCGTCGAACAATTCTCCGACTTCCTGCTCGGCGCGGGCGCCCTTGCCCTTCTTCTCCCAGAATTCCAGGACGGCCAGCGGATCGAGTTCGCGCCACATGGGCAGGTTAATCATGGCGGTCCAGACCAGGATGGCGTTGCGACCGAACAGGGCGAGGTAGCCGACGGTCAGGACCAGGCTGGCGGCGGTTACGCCTGTGGCCACCTCGGTGACGGCGCGCGCGCCTTCCATGCCCCCGCCCCCACCGCCGGTTTGCTCGTCAAGTTCCTGGCGCCAGAACGTGAAATCGAAGCGCGTGGCGGCCTGGTCGATCGGACGTTGATTGTTGGGCGTGGTCGGCTTCGCGGGAGGCGCGACGCCCGGTTCCGTCGTGGACACGGCCGGCGGCTTGATGGGCACCGCTTCCGGAGGCCCTGGCAGGTTTTCCGGCGTGTTGTTCCCGACGGGTTCGGTCGTACCGCCGTCGCCGCCGCCCGCGCCGGTCGAGCCATCGCCCGTATTGCCTGCGGACGGCCCATCGCTGCCGCCGCTGCCTGCCGGCGGCGTTTGCGGGGTGTTCGAGTTGCCTTCGGCCGTCGGCGTTTCGGCAGGCAGAGGGGTGGTCGGTTCCTCGACCTGGCTCACGGGGAAGGTGCTGCCGCGGTTGATGTCTTCGACGGCCCCCGTCGGGGGGGCCGGGGGCTGCTGGTGCAGCCCCTGACCCACCTGGATTTCGACCCGATTGACTTCGTTGTTTGACGAAGTAAAGTTTCCCGTGAAACGAAGCACGGCCTCGAAAGCAAAACCATCGCTCAGCGAATCGTTCGCGAAAGTGAATTCGACGAAGGAAGCCCCGCTGCTGGGGCCGGTCGCCACGAAAACTCCCAGCCCCAGTGGGACGCCGTCCACCGTTACGTTGCTGAGCTGAATCTCGTTCGTAACGCCATTGGTGTCCTGAACCCTGAAGAGGATTTTAATGCTGTCCGCACCCGTCAACGCGCCGCCGAGCATGTAAGTGAGCGGCGTGGGGTTCATGTCGCTGGAAGCGACCGTAACCTGCAATTGCGCCGGCGTGGCCGGCGTGGCCGGCGTGGCCGGCGTGGCGGGAAGGTAACTGAACTTGATCGAATAATCCTGGCCCGTATTCCAGGTGAGACCGGCATCGGCCCGCCCGTTCATGCCCGGCGCGGCAGACTGGCCGAGGTCGAACGCGCCCAGAAAGACCTCCTGGCTGCCTCTGGGATTATCGAGGTCGCGAAAGCGCACCGCTCCCATCAGGACCGACTGCACCGTCAGCACCACGTCGTTGCCGTCGCCGCCGACGTAGGAAATCCGATAGGTGACGATGCCGTCCGTGGAAGTAACGGTGCTGCCCTCGGGCCGTCCCAGGAAGATGCCTGTCACGGAATCGCTGCCGTCGTTGCTGATGATGGTGAACTGATCGCCCACGGCAGGCAAGGCGCCGCCGCGGCGGACGGTCAGCGTACCGCCGAGCGTGACCGTGCCGGTGACGGCCAGCTGATCGTGGCCGCTGCCCGGCGTCGTGCCGTTCAGATCGACGACGAACGTGGAAGCGGCGTTGAAGGACGCCCCAGCGCCCGCTTCCAGAATCGTGCTGCCCGTGCCGTTGCCGTTGATGGTGCCGCCCGCCACGGTGAGCGCCCCTACCGCGAAGTCGCCCGCCACGGTGACGCGGGCGTTGACCGTCAGACCGTGCAAGCCGCCCTGCGTGCCGATGAATCCGGACACGGTCAACGTTTCGCCGCCCTGCGCGCCGAAGGACGTAGCGCCCGTGAGCGTGATCGGCCCGGAAAACGTGTTGTTGCCGCCCTGGGTGCCCAGGGCGCCGTTGCCGTCGTTGCCGGTGCCGGTGATGAACAGCGGTTCGGGCTGGACGTAGTTGGTGCTGGCGCGGATGGCGAGCGTCGCGCCGTCTTCCACCACGGTGGAGCCGGCCGTCGAACCGAGGGGCACGGGCGAGCCGGACTGGCCGCCCGCCAGCCGCCCCTCGCGCACCGTCGTCGTACCGGTGTAGGTGTTGTTGTGGTCGAACACCAGCAGGCCGTCGCCGGTCTTCAGAATGTTGCCGTCGCCGCTGATGGTGGCGTGGACGTGCAACTGCTGCTGGGTAACGTTGAAGGTCAGGGTTTGTCCGGCTGCGATCTGGATATTGCGGTTCAGGTCGAAATCGCCGGTGGCGGCGCTGCCGGACAACTCGACCGTGCCCGATTGCAGCACGTTGATCGGGTTGAGGAAATCGACGTGGGACGAAATCGCCTTGGCCCGGACCTGGAACACCCCGCCGGGGTTCGTATCGAACTGCACGGTGGCAGTGCCCAGCGGATTGCGTTGACTGCCCGGAGCGCTCTCCGCCGTCACAATCAATCGGCCGCCAGTGATGTGAAAAACGCTCGCGTCATCAATGCTGTTCAGCGCGCCGACGGTCGTGTTGGACAGTTCCAGCGAGCCCGCCGCGATGGTCGCATCCAAACTGGTCGCGACGAGATGGGCCGCGATCTGATTTGTGCCGGCATCTAGTTGCTTGAGCGAACCGCCGTTGCCGATGGTCAGCGTGCCGTTGCCATCCAGCAGCCAGCTGCCGGCGGTGTTGCTGAAGGTCAGCGCGTCGATGGTGAAGTTGCCATCGACGACCACGGTGCCCCCGGTCCCAGCAAAGACAGCGATTTCCCCCGCGACATCGGGCACGTCGTCGGTGTCCCAGTTCGCGGCGGTGCTCCACAAGCTGTCGCCGCCGCCGCCGGTCCAAACGGCGGGCACGAGCCGGCCTTCCAGACACTCCACGCCGGGCCGGTGCCAGCGCGGTGGCGCTCGCCGGGAGACCTTGCGTCGTCGGGTGCGTGCGGGCAGCAGGCGGAAGAGTGCCGCGAACCAGTGACGGGGCATGAGGCTCTCGGGGTTGGGGCGAGAGGCGATGGGCTGACTGGCAGTCGCTCAAGCTTAGCTAAGCTTTTGGGCAAAAGCCAATTTTCGGATCGGATAAAAGTTCGCAGTCGGCGGTTCAGCGCGGGCGCAGGAACAGCCACCACCCCGCTGCCGCCAGCAGGGCCACCCCCACCAGCGTCAGGACGAGAAAAATGGGCGAGCGCCGCGGCGGTGCCTGCGGCGGTAGGTCCGTCGGTTGGGAACGCGCCGACGCCAGAGGCGTGATCGCGCCGTCGCCGCCGGTCGGAGGTGCTCCCGTCGGCCGGGGCATCTCGTGCTCGGGCGGCGGCGGGATGGGCGTCTGCGTCCAGCACTCCAGTGCCGCGACCACCTCGGCGGGGGTCTGGTAGCGGTCGGCGCACGCCTTGGCCATCATCTTCTCGACGATGGCCACGAACTCTGTCGGCAGTTCCGGCCGTGTGTCGCGAATCGGCTGGGGGTCGCGGAGCTGGTGCCAGATGAGTTTTTGCGCCAGAGTGCCCTCGTCGAAGGGCGGGCGGCCCGTGAGCAGGAAATAGGCGGTCGCGCCCAGGCTGTAGATGTCGGCGCGGATGTCCACCGTGTGGCTGTCGTCGGCCTGCTCGGGCGAGATGTAGTCGGCGGTGCCCAGCGCGCCCTCACCGTATTTGCGCGTCAGGTTGTCGGTGCTGTCGCCGAAGAAGCGCGCCAGGCCGAGGTCGAGCAACTT
Organism: Planctomycetia bacterium; assembly: GCA_016795185.1. GTDB lineage: Bacteria > Planctomycetota > Planctomycetia > Gemmatales > Gemmataceae > JAGVLI01. The sequence continues at coordinate 8,191 of JAEUIF010000320.1, forward strand.
GACCGTGCCGCCCCGGTCGAGCATCAGGTTACTGGGCTTGATGTCGCGATGCACCAGGCCCGCGTCGTAGGCGTGCTGCAAGCCGGTGGCGGCCTGGCGCAGATAGTGGGCGGCGCGCGGCAGGCTCAGCGGGCCGTGTCGGCGGACGATCTCCCCCAGGCTGGCGCCGTCCACGTATTCCAGGGCCAGCCAGTGGACCTCGCGGTCCTGGCCGGCATCGCAAGCGCGGATCAGATTGGGATGATCGAGTACGCCCGTGGCCCGGGTTTCGCGGTGGAAGCGCTCCAGGGTGGCGGGATTGCGCGCCCGGGCCAACGGCAGCACCTTGACGGCGACCCGGCGGCGCGAGGCTGTCTGCTCGCACAGGTAGACGCAACCCATGCCGCCTTCCCCGATTTGTTCCAGCACGCGATAAGGGCCGACGAACAGGCCGCGCCACCGGCCTTGCAGCAGGCGGTCCGCCTGGAACGGTGTGAGCACGCCCCGTTCGATCCACCGGCGGGCGAGGTCGTCCGGGCGCTCCGGCACACCGCCCGCTTCCTGGAACCGCTGGAGTTCTCGGTCCAGAGCGGGGCCGTCGAGCAGTTTGCTCTGGCGCACCAGGGCGAGAAAGTCGGCAACGGTTGCAGGCGCGGCCATGACCACGGCTCTCTGCCGGTGAAACAGCGTCGAGAAACGCGCGCTCACGCCCACCCAAGGTTCGGGCGCGATCCGCGCGCTTCGGGGATCATACCTCGATTCAGCCCGGTCCACGAGAAAACTTCGACAGCGGCAGCGCGCCGCGACAGCGGATGGATAACTCGCGCCGCGATGGTTCGCCAAAAGACCCCAGCCCGGCCGTGTTTGGCCGGGCCAGATTCAGGACCGAGTTGCCGTTTGAATTGTTGGGGGAGGTGACGGCACGGGGCTGGACTGAGACTCGCATTCAGTCTGACCCCGTGCCATGTACAGGAGGGTGTAAGGAAGGTACAGATCCTGTTGTGATTCCTGGGACTCGCTACCAGGTCTCACGCCGATTAGGTAATGCACCCAGTGTGCCAAACTTGCGCCGCCTGCCGCCCTTTTCCACAACCTCGTCTGCAAATCATTACCAGTCATTGTTTTAAGAAATTTAATTTCGCGCCGCTTTCTGGCAGAGGTTGTTGCGCTGTTCGATCCTGCGCGGGCAGTGTTCGGTTTTGCGACGGGTCAATGTGGAATTTTGCGCGGCCACGCCGCGTGGAAATTCTTTGCGTCGCATGCGGGATCGGGCTAAGTTTGGCGGCAGACTTGTAATTCAGATCGTGGAATACAACCGGCGAAACAAGCTCGACAAACCGGCGACCACTCGGCTGATGCACTGGTAAGCAGCGACTATGCCAGACGACCCTTTGAACCCCAGTTACGATGTCCCTGTAACTGCGTCTCTGCGGCTCCGTTGGCAGGAGCCGATTATGGCCGGGTTGGCTCTGCTCGGCCTAGTCGCGCTTCAGCTAGCGTTGGGTGACAGCTGGTACCTATTCCACCGCCAATTCTGGGTGGACGAGATCTACACGGACACCATCGTCGCCGATCCCAGTTTCCGCCATTCCATGCAAGCACTAGCGGGCGGGGTGGATGTACATCCACCGGCTCCTTACCTGGTGCTGCGCGGCTTCACCCGACTGCTAGGCTGCCACTGCGAGGGTGCGTACCGGCTGTATTCCCTTGGCTGGCTTCTATTGGGAATGCTCGGCGTGTACGTCTGCCTGCGCCACACCTTTGGACGCGCCGCGAGCGCCGCGGCGGTACTCGTCCTTTGGTGCCACACGGAGTTGCTCTACTACGCTTTCGAGGCGCGCGGCTACGCGCCCTGGTTTGCCGCCTCGGTATGGTTCGCCTATTGTTTGAGCCGCTGCCGCTTCGCGGACACGACGGCCCGGCATTACCTGGCCCTGGGTCTGTCTGCCGCGTGGCTGTGCAGCTTGCACTACCTGGCGATACTCTGCTGGGGCCTCGCATCCTTGGGCGAATGCTGGGTGGATCGCGAACGGCGACTCTGGCGCTGGCCGGTGTTGCTGGCGGCCAGCTGTGGGCCGCTGGCGTTGCTGGCGAGTGCGCCGTTCCTGTTCGGGCAACGGGCCGCCCTGACCGTGCCGACCTGGATTCCACCTCCAGATTGGGGCAATTTGCTCTACTTCACCAGTTCGCTCGTCCCCCTCTATTTTGCGGGGATACTGCTGGGGCTGTGCGCGGCAGGACGACTGACCGGCCGGCCCGCCGCCGCCACACCGCAGGCACGCTCAGGGTTGGGGTTGATTGGACTGGCCAGCCTGGCGCTGTTGCCTGCCGTCCTGGTGGCGGCCTCCTTCCTCTGGCAGCCGATGCACCACCCGCGCTATGCGCTACCGGCGCTGGCGGCTTTCGCACCGTTGCTGGCCTGGGCACTGGCGCGGTTCCCTCCAACCACGGCGCTCGCCTGCGCGGCGGCGGTAACGGTGCTCGGTACGCTCGCGCTGCACGACCGTGCGCGGGCGACGCGCACGCAGGACCGGGCCGTCGACGAGTTCATTGCCAGCGTGCGCGCCCGCGCGGGGGCGGCCCCGGTGGTTTTCGAGATGTCGGTCGAGTTGCTGGTCGTACATCGCTACGCGCCGGACCTGGCCGCCCGCTGCTTCTTTCTCGATTTTGACGACGGCCCGGCACGGGCGGTGCGGCACCCCGCCATGATTTGCAGCCGCGACGTGGCGCGGGCTTACGCCCGCTACTACGGCTCGCCCGCGTTGTTGTCCTGGAACGAGTTGCGCGGCCGATCGTCGTTCGTCCTGGTATCCGAGTTCCAAAACTGGCAGCAGGAGTTGCTGGAGCCGCAGCGTTTCCCGGGCTTCACGCCACGCCGGCTTGATCGGGCACTTCACGAAATGACATCCTCGGCACGGGAACCCGGCCCTTGAAGCTCCGGCCAGCCTGCCGCTGCCCTTTCCACCGCCTACCCGCCGAAACACTTCCCCGCCACGGGGGTTTAAGAACTTATCAGCCAGAAAAACCGCGCCCGGCCCCGTCGTCCTCTGGCGTTCGGCCAGCGGTTGATTTA
>JAEUIF010000325.1 GCA_016795185.1 Planctomycetia bacterium
CGAAGATCTTGTCGAGGAAGTAGAGATTGTTCGGATCGGGCTTCTCGCCCTCTTCCTCGCACTGCGCGACCAACTCTTCGATCTTCTCCTTGGACAGCGGCTCGTAACGCATGTAGATCACGGCATACTTACCGCGACCACCGGACTGTTTGATGTAGCGCGTCTCAAACTCGATCGGCCCAGCCAACCGCTGCCGGTAGGCCACCATCGGCCGCCCCGCCGTGACCTGGACGCCGTGGTCGCGCTGCAACTTGTGGATGGCCACTTCCAGGTGCAACTCGCCCATGCCGCTCAGAATCAGCTGGTTGGTCTCGGCATCCGTCCGGGCGCGCAGCGTCGGGTCGTCGCGGACCATCTTGCCGAGGGCGTCGGCCAGCTTGGTCTCGTCCGTGTTCTTCGCCGGGATCAGCGATTGAGCGATGACCGGCTCCGGGAAACGGATCTCGTCCAGCGCGATGGGTTGGTCCTGGGAGCAGAGCGTGTGCCCCGTGGAGGTCTGCTTGAGGCCGACCATCGCCACGATTTCGCCCGGCCCGGCCACATCGAGGCGGTCGCGCCGGTCGCCCATCAGCCGGTAGATATGGCTGACGCGCTCGCTCTTCTTCAGCGTCGAATTCTGGAACGTATCGCCTGGACGCACTTCACCCGAGTAGATGCGCACGAAGATCAGGTCGCCGTGTTTCTCGGAGACCGTCTTGAAGGCCAGGCCGCTGAACGGCTCCTTGGGATCGGGCTTCCGCTCGACGCGCTGCTTTTCCTTGGCCTTGCTGGGCACGAAGCCTTCCACCGGCGGCCGGTCAGCCGGCGACGGCAGGTACTGGTTGACGGCGTCCATCAGCAAGCGGACGCCATGAAACTCCTTGGCCGAACCGCAGAGCACCGGCGTCAACTTGCTGGACAACGTGCCGGCCCGCAGCGCGCGGCGCAGCATCGCCTCGGGTACGTCCTTACCTTCGAGGACCAGTTCGAGCAATTCGTCGTCGGCGTGGGAGGCGGCTTCGAGCAGGTGCTCGCGCCATTCCTTCGCCAGTTCGCGGTGCGCTTCCGGAATCTCGACCCACTGATATTTGAAGTGGCCAGGGTCCTTGGGATCCTGCTGCCAGAACTTCATGCGCACGAGGTCGATGACGCCGGTGAACTCGCTCGATTGCCCCGCCGGCACGGTGCAGACGGCGGGGATGATCTGCAGCTTCTCCTTCATCTGCTCCAGGCAGGCAAAGAAGTCCGCGCCCATGCGGTCGAGTTTGTTGATGAACGCGAGGCGCGGCACGCGATGACGGTTGGCCTGATGCCAGACCGTCTCGCTCTGGACTTCGACGCCGCCCACGGCGCAGAAGACGCCGACGGCGCCATCAAGGACGCGCAGCGAGCGCTCCACCTCGGCGGTGAAATCGACGTGGCCGGGCGTATCGATCAGCGTGATCTGGCTGCCATCCCATTCGAGGGTGACGGCGGCGCTATTGATCGTGATCCCCTTGGCCTTCTCCAGCGGATCGAAGTCGGTGGTGGTGTTGCCCTCATCGACGTCGCCGGCCTTGTGCTTGGAGCCGCCGAAGTAGAGGATGCGCTCCGTCGTCGTCGTTTTACCGGCGTCCACGTGCGCGATGATGCCAATGTTCCGCAGTTTCTCGAGCATGGTCAACCTCGCCCCGATGCCCCAGGCCCAGGGTGGGGGCGTCTCCATAAGAAAAAAGCGGAAACTGGAACCCACTTCCCAGTTCCGCGGTAAACGCGATCCCGCGTCACGAATAGATACGTGGCGGCGCGCTCAGGATTCATACTTTCCCTGGCGCGAAACAATTATTCTATCAAATATACGAATTTGAGCCAGACCAGTGCGAAAGTTGAATGAAAGTATGGGAATTGGTGCAAGTGAGGCGTGGATTACGTCCTGGCATGAGCGATAGTGCGCGAATGGGGCAAACTATGCGACCTGGGTTTGCCCGCCGCGCGCAATTCGCGGTAAACATCGGAATTACAAGTGATCTTGGTTGCTCCACGGACGATAGTTATACTGCCGCTCTCATCGCAAGGAGCGGTCGTCCCCACCAGCTTTGCCTGCGTTACCCGAAATCAAGGAAAATAGGCAATGTCGGCAACCCTACCCGCAGTCAATTACTGGCCGCAATCCTCCTGTGCCAAGGCGTTTTGGGGCCAGCACGAGTTGCCGCCCTACCAGCAGCTGCTGCACGACACGGTTTCCTGGCTGGACGTGCAGCCCGGGCAGCGCTGGCTCGACCTCGGCTGCGGTGGCGGCCAGTTGACGCGCGCCCTGTGGCGGGTGAGCGAGGGCGAACTCGGCGAAATCGTCGGCTCCGATTGCGCGGCTGCCAATGCCCACGCCTACGAAAAACTGCGGGCGCGGTTGGAACCCGTGCCCGGCGACCGCATCAATTTCGTCACCTCCAACTTCAGCGACGGGCTGCCCTTCGCCGAGGATGACAGCTTCGACGGCGTCGTCTCCGGGCTGGCCATTCAATACGCGGAATCGTTCTGCGCCGAAACTGGTCGCTGGGATACCGCCGCCTACGAGCGGGTGCTGGCGGAGGTCTGGCGCGTGCTGAAGCCGGGCGGCCAGTTCGCCTTCTCCGTGAACATTCCGGAACCTTCCTGGGTGAAGGTCGCCGCCCTGTCCGTGTTCGGCTTCTTTGCCGCGCGCCGGCCGGTGCGCTATCTCCAGAAAGCGTATGCGATGTGGCGTTACGGCGGGTGGCTCAAGGTGCAAGCGCGCCAGGGCCGCTTCCACTACCTACCCCGGCCGCTGGTCGTGCAGAAACTGCTGGCCGCCGGCTTCGTCCAGATCGAGCGCCGCCGCAGCTTCGCCGGCCAAGCCTACCTGTTCCGCTGCCGAAAGCCCGAGTAACTCGCAGGCCGCATTCAAAACAACTCTCCCCATGCCGCTCGCGGCTTTGCAATATCCATTAATGGTGCGAAGCTGCCGGCAGTCTGGGGACTCTTCTTTCAGACCAGCCGATTGCGCGCCAGGAATTCCGCCGCCCAGCGATAGTGCGCCAACAGCCCATCGGTTGGACGGCCGAGTAGATGATGGGCAAGGTACAGGGCTTCCACCGAAGCCAGTCCGTTGTCCGGATCGGTCCCCTGCTTCGACACGCGCGGATAGGCCGTCTGCCAACCGCTGAGGGAGCGTGGCGGCACGGCGAGAAAATCCTTGGTCATCGCACCGGCCCAGCGCCAGCTGCCATCGAGCAGCAACAAGCCGTGCTCGGCATCCTCCGGCGACAAGGGCGGTCCCTCGGCGGCCAGGCGGACATAGCCGCGCAGGTCGAGCGGTTGCCCAACGGGATAGGAGCAGATCAGCAAGTCCGCACGACCCCGCAGCGGCAGAATCGAACACTTGCGCGGGTTCTCGCGCGGATGGCGGACGATCACGGTTGGCGGATACGACGGTTCCATGTCCCAGTTCCGGCGCTTGATTCGAGCAAGCCTCAGCGCTACGATGATGATAGTGGTACTTCGAGGGTATTGTAGGAAGCGCATCGAGCGGCGCGACGCTCAAGGAGGCGAGAAATGAACCTGGAACTGCGCTATTGCGCCAAGTGAAACTACGAGCCGCAGGCCGTCAGTCTGACGACCAAGTTGCTCACCGCCTACAAACAAATGATCCGCGAATTGAAGCTGCTGCCCTCGGACGGCGGCTGCTTTGAATTGAAGATCGACGGCGAACTGGTCTACTCCAAGTTGAAGACCGGCCGGTTTCCCGATGAGAAGGCAATGGTCGAAGTGGTGGGCGCGCGCCTGGACGCAGCGCCGGTAGGCTGAACGACGAATTATTGCGAATTGGCATCGAATACCCGATCGCCGGGCTTCGTCGAATGATTGTCCGCGACGAACTCCACCGGGGCGAGTCCCCGAATTCCCGGCGACAAGGAGAGGGCTGCCTCGGCGTCGAGGCGTCCTTCTAAAGCTCATGGGCTTTTCGAGGCTCATGGGCTTTTTTTATCGGCGCAGCTCGCCGAAACTCTCACTGTCCTGTCTTGAACATCAGCGACAGGCGCGGCGTGGCGGTCATCCGGTTGTACTCGGAAGCGTAGATTTGAAAGCGGCTTTGTAAGCCATCGTCGATGGCCCGATCCGCAACCGGCACCAGGGCCAAGCCGTGGTTCGGTTCTTTCCCTTCCATCCACCGGCGGACCTGCTCGGTAATCTCGAGGCCGTAGGCAACCGGCGGTTCGGCAATGTCCTTCGTGGTGTCCGGTTGCACGATGATCTGGCCGAGCAAGGTCGAGGTATCAAGGCCCACGGCGAAGTGCTTGCCGTTCTGCCAGGGTTTCCCGTCGCCCCCCTGGCTCCAGGTCACGGTTGCTTCGTCCCAGGGCGTCTTGACGGCGTGGATCTCCACCTTCGTCCGCGCCTTGTCGTGCGGGTCCCAGACGTAAAAGCCGAGAATAGCCTTATCCAGACGCAATCCGGGCGGTGCGCTGATCCGCGCCACATCGAAGGCCACCAGGAATACGGTTGCTTCACTGGTCCGCTTGATCTGATTGTTCTGCGGCACATTGCCGAAGCGCTGCATGGGCAGACCGGAGTCGATCACCGCGTCGCGCACCAGAACACGGCCGTGGACGATCATCGATTGGGTGATTGTGAATCGCGAAGTCGATCGAGTCGCCTGGGTCGAGGGCACGACCTTCGGCAGCTTTTCCGTGGTGCTCGGCGGGCTGACGGCTGTCGCCCTCGGTGCAGTGGGGACGACCAGGGCGAACTGTGCGCCGGTCGGCGCAGCGCTGTCTCGGGGCCAGAGCCAGAGCACCAGCGCGACGAAAAAGAACAACACCAGCGGCACCAGCGCCAGCAGCAGTCGGCGGCGCTTGCCGGTCGGCAGGCGCAGCATCGTCATCGGCAAGCGCTTGCCTGGCGCGGGCGCGGCGGCCAGCGCCTGGGCCACCTCACCTGGCGTCTGGTAGCGATCAGCGGGCTTCTTGGCGAGCATTTTCTGCACCACCGCTTCGATTGCGGCGGGCACTTCGGGCCGCAACTGGCGCAACGAGGGAATCTCCGCTTGCTGGTGCTTCATCAGCTTGAGCGCCAACGAACCCGCCGGATAGGGCGGCTGGCCGGTGAGCAGAAAGAACGCGGTACAGCCCAGGCTGTAGATGTCCGAACGGATGTCCGCGCCGTGCAGATCGAGGGCTTGTTCGGGCGACATGTAATCCGGCGTGCCCATCATCACCGAATCGCCGGTCAGCATGGTCAGCCCCTTGGTGGCGCTGTTGCGCGGCGGTTCCAGCAGGCGGGCCAAACCGAGGTCGAGAATCTTGAGCTGCTGCGTAGCCAGCGGCGCTTTCAAGGTCGTTTGCGCCGCGCGCTGGCCGCTGCTTTCGGACGCGCGGTCCACGACCATCAGGTTGCCGGGCTTGATGTCGCGATGGACCAGACCGCGTTCGTGGGCGTGGGCCAGGCCGCAGGCTGCTTGCCGGATGTACTCGCAGGCCAGGTTCACCGGGAGCGGACCGGCTTCACGCACCAGTTGATCCAGGTTGACGCCAGGCACGTACTCCATCGCGAGGACCAAGGTGCCGCCGATGGGACCGGCCTCGTAGGTGCGGATCAAGTTCGGGTGTTCGACCTGCCGCGCGACTTCGAGTTCGCGCGTGAAGCGCCGGACCGTGTCCGGGTCGCTTTCGGCGTCCTTGCGCAGCACCTTGAGGGCCGTGATCCGCCCGGACGAACGCTGGCGGGCCTTGTAGACCTGCCCGGTCCCGCCCTCGCCCAGCTTTTCCAGAATCAGGTACGGGCCGACCACGAGTTCCGGACCGCGTCCCTGGAGCAGCAAGTTCACCTGGTAAACGGTCAGCAAACCGCGCTGGGCGACTTCGCGCCCGAGGGCGCGCACATCGGCATGGCGGCGCTGGAGTTGAGCCAGTTCGTTCAGCTGGGCCGCGTTGAGCAGTTGCAGCGCACGAATGGAATCCTGCAATTCGCCGACGGTGGCTGCCGCCATGAACTTCTCCGGATGGTCAACCAGCTGCGGTCAAGGCAGTGCCTAGAGCGGGAACGGGCATTAAGCCACGCGCTGCGTGAAACTCCTGTGTGCGCGCGGCGAGGAGAGTGTTTTGATTATACTTCGCCCTGCGGCGCGGTTACACTTTATTTCACGAATCAAAGCCACCCAATCTTGCACTCGGGTTTGCCCAGGGAACGGGCGGACAGCCGCCGTGGTGTTCGCGCAACCAGCAATCCTCAACCCCGGTGAAGTCATGGCCACCGTTCGAGACATCCTCGCCGTCAAGGGCACGCAGGTCTGGTCCATCGACCGCCAGCGCAGCGTGCTGGAAGCCGCCGTGTTCATGAAAGAACACAAAATCGGCGGCATCGTAGTAATGGAAGCCGGCCGCTGCGCCGGCATGTTCACCGAGCGGGATGTGCTTCAGCGCGTGGTGGCCGAACAACGTGACCCCGCCCGCACAACGGTCGGCGAGGTGATGACCGGGGAGGTCGTGTGCTGTACCCCCGAATCCAGCATCGAGGAAGCACGTTCGGCGATGCGCGACCGGCGCATCCGCCATTTGCCGGTGATCGACGCCGAGGGTGTCATGCGCGGGTTGATTTCCATCGGTGACCTCAACGCCCATCAGCTCGCCCACCAGGAATCCACCATCCACATGCTGCACGAGTATCTGTACGGGCGCGTCTGAGCGCCGTCGAGCGAACGGGTTGCTCGCGTTCGTTGATGCGGAGTGGCCGGCGCTGCGCCGCCATCGTCGACGCTGCGCCGGGAGTATGCCCACCGAAATTCGATTGACAGGCAAGCGCTGCGAGACAGAATCTCTACGTTGCTGCCCGCCGTTCTCGAAGCGGGCTGTGCTGCAAGCGACGCGACCCCGGAACGGGAACCGAGCCATGCCGATCGACGAACTGCTCAAGAAGGAAATCAAGGCCGCCAAGAAGACACCGCGCAATTTCGCTCTGGTGGTCTCGGCCAAGCCCGGCCTGATCGTGTCGCGCACCAAGATCGGCGGCGCGGCCGTCAAGACCAAGCAGAAGGAATGCGGCGGCGGCACGGTGCTGCGCGGGCGCTGCTTCGGCGAGGATGGCCTGCTCGTCTTCGAGACCGTGACCAAGCCCGCGGGCGGCCTGGCCGCGAAGCTCAAGCAACTGGTCAAGAAGACGACCGGCCTGACCCTGAACGTCGAGCTGCGCCAGAAGGACAAGGTCGAGGAAGTCGAGCTAACTCCCGAGGTCGAAGACGAAGTTGACGACGACGAACCGGGCGAGTCCGAGGAACCCGACGAATCCGAGGAACCGACCGGCGACAATAAGGAACTGGCGGTCAAGCTGCTGGCCGCGCTCAAGGAACGCCTGAAGTCGCTGCTGCCGCGCATCCTCGAAGCCAAACGCTACGCACCGGACCGCGAGGATGACCTCGACGAACTGGCACAGAAGGCCACGGGTTACGCGCGCGCCGGCAATGAAACCGAGATGCTGCAAGCGCTGCAAGCGCTGCACGATCTGTGCAACACCATCTGGAAAGCAGGGCCGCAAGATCACCCCACCACGGTGTTGAAGCAGCGCCTGCGCACCATGTTGCCCGGCTATCAACTCGCGGTCGAGGCCCAACCAGACAGCAAGGCGGAGTTGGACGACCTGATCGCCCAGGCCACCAAGTCGGCCAAGGCCGGTCGGCTCGAAGACATGTTGAACTTGCTGGACAATCTCGATGCGGCGGTGCAGACCGCCGTGGATACGGGCGGCAGCGGCGAGACGGACAGCGGCAGGGCGATCGATCATTACGACAAAAGGTTCGCGGCGCTGCAAAGCTCCTACGACACGGCGCTGGAGCTGGCGACTGCCAACGGCGACGGCCAGGCCGAGGAACTGAAGCGGCAACGGGCCAAGGTCGAGCAGCTGCGTGCGGATGGAGACCTGGCCGGAGCGCTGGAAGAACTCGACGCCCTCGCGGGCCGAGTGCAATCCTACCTGCGGTCCAGTGGGGCGGGCCGTGAGGTGCGTGAAGCCGTGGGCGCGGGTCTGGTCAAGACGCGCCCGATCCTGCTGCTCTGGAACCGCGCCCTGGTCGCCGCCCGCGCGGCCATCGACCGCCTCGTGTCCGAGACGCTGTCGCACCCGGATGTCGTCAAGGATCCAGGGTTCCCCGAGATTGCCGAGCGCGTGCGGGCCTACCCGGAAGCGCTGCCCGATTTCGGCATCAAGCTCGAAGCCGCCCTGGAGTTGCTTCAGCGCAGCAAGCCCGAGGAAAGGGCCAGGGCGCTCCGGCGCGCCGTCCGGGTCATGGAAAACTACCGGGCGAAGATCGATGAGGTCGCCTTACTCCGTCAACTTGAGGACAGCAAGTTCGGCAAGTTTCGCATCCATGCCGAGTTGGCCGACGCCCTGCGACAGATGAAAGAAATGCTGCCGGAGTAGGCCTCCGTTCAACAGGTCGCCGGTAGGTCTGCACTGCCTGTAGCTGGCGCAGCCGCGGGAAATCAGCCGGCCTAGGTCTGCACTACCTGTAGCTGGCGCAGCCGCGGGAAATCAGCCGGCTGAGGTATCACCCGCCACCGAGGGCACCACCGATGACACTGCTGTCACGCCGGCCGGCGGGCAAGCCGCTCTGGCCTGGGTTGCTACTCGCCTGCATCCTGGTCAGGCCGGCCGTCGGCGACGAACTGCGTCTGCATGCGCGTGCCTTGTTCGAGAAGTCCGTCAGTCAAAACCTGCGTCTCCGCAGCGACGGAGCGGCAATCGAACTGGACTCCGGTGTTCTGTACGAGGACGACGGCCCCGCCGCCGGCTACTCCTATCGTCCCAACGAGGAAAAGCTGTCGGAAACGATCTGGATCAAGAAGGAACTACTTATCGCTCGACCCCAGGCCCACAAGGCGACCTTGCTCGTCGGCGCGGGCGGTGCGCTGAAGGCCCTCATCAATGGCAAGCCCCAGGAACTGCAACGCGCGGGCAAGGTCGGCAATTACTGGGAAGCCTACGCGATTCCGCCCAATGTCGTGCAAGCCGGCAAGAACGAGATCGTGCTCTACGGCAAGGGCTCGGTCTGGATCGCGCGCGACGAGGATTTTGCCGCCGGCTCGCGCACCCGGACCAAGCACCCGAACCGCAGTGCCCGCAGCTCCGATGGCGGCACGACCTGGGATTATGACCGTCGCGGCAGCGCGGGAGACGTGGACGGTGAATACTACGTCCGCCTCTTCCTGGAGCAGCATCGGTCATCGGGCACTCTAACCTTGCCGGTAATCGACGCTGGCAATCTCACTCTCCAGCCTCTGGCCGCGCCGCTGCCATCCGTTGGTCCCGTCCGAATCGCCGCGCAAGCAGAAACCGGCCAGGTGGGCAAACTGAGCGTGCGCGTGCGCTCGGGCAGCACGCTGATCCCGAATGAAAAATCCTGGTCGGGCTGGCAAGACCTGGGCGCGACCGGAGGCGCACTCGGTAAACCAGTGGGCCGCTTCGTCCAGGTCGAGGTCGAGTTGACGACCGCGGACCCGCTGCAATCTCCGCAGCTCAAGGAACTCGTCATCACCGCCACGCCGCAACGCGCCGCGGCTTGGACCAGGCAGATCAAGGTTGTGGAATCGCGCAACGAGGAAATCGTCCGCACCTCGATTCCCTTTCGCTACGAGCCGTTCGACCAGCCGCGCTTGAAGGAACTGCGCGAACAGTACCGGCTCGATGAAGTCGTGAAAGGCGCCAAAGGGGAATTCGAGCTGATGACTCGCCTGGCCGGCTGGGCGGCGAAGCAATGGGACCAGGGCCACTTGAAGGACATCTACCCGCCCTGGGATGCCCTGGAAATCCTCAAGCCGCACACCGACGGCAAGCCGGTCGGCGGCTTCTGCCAGCAGTTTAATCTGGTGCTGCTGCAAGCGTGCGAGAGCTATGGACTGGTCGGGCGGCCCGTCTCGCTGGGACCGGGTAGCCGTGCCGACAAACTCCGCGGCGGTGGCCATGAGGTCATAGAACTCTGGTCGAACGAGTACAAGAAGTGGGTGTACCTGGACGGCAATACGGCGTGGTATGCCGTCGATGAGGCTTCCAAAGTTCCACTGTCGTTGTGGGAACTGCGCGAGCGGCAACTACAAGCAATCCAGGGGATGCCCTTCAAGCCCGTGAGGATCACGAACATCACCGAGACCAAGCACACCTGGAAGGGGCTGGACGCCTGGCCGCCGTTCGTTGAATTGCGGTTGATTCCGCGCAGCAATTTCCTGGAAGAGAAAGCGCCCCTGCCATTGAACCAGGGCATGCGCGGCTGGTTCTGGACCGGGCATCACGTCTGGTCGGACACCGCCGCGCCGGTGCCGCCGCTCTACTCCGAGCGCGTCACCGCTCGTAATCAGTGGGAATGGACGCTCAACCAGGCGCATTTCGTGCTGGAAGCCACTGAAACGCCCGGCGAACTGCGCGTGCATCTCGACACGGAGATGCCCGGCTTCGCGACCTTCCTCGCTGACATCGACGACCGGGAAAAGCAGCCCGTCACCTCGGGCTTCGTTTGGAAGCTGCGTTCGGGTACGAACCGCCTGATGGTGCGTCCACGAAACAGCGCCGGTCGGGAGGGCATTGCCAGCCGGGTGGTGTTGGAATATCCGTGACTCGATTCATGTTGTCATCGCCCCTTGTCATCAGGGATTGCACCATGCGTCTGGCCCTTCGTCGGCTTGCTCTGCTCGTACTCGTGCTGCTGAGCGCGCAGTCCACCCGGTCGGCTTACGCCGGCGACGCGGACCCCGCCAAGCTCGGCAAGATTCGCGCCGCCATGCAGGCGTTTGTGGACGACCAGGACCTGGCCGGCGCGGTGACGGTCGTTGGCCGCAAGAATGGCGTCGTCAGCCTCGAAGCGGTCGGCAGCTTGAACCTGGAAAAGAAGCAGCCGATGGTGAAGGACAGCATCTTTCGTATCGCCTCGATGACCAAGCCCATCACCGCCATTGGCATCATGATCCTGGCCGATGAAGGCAAACTGTCGGTCGAGGACCCCGTCGAGAAGTACCTCCCGGAATTCAAGGGCCAGATGCTGATCTCGGCCCGTTCACCGGACGCCGTCACGTTGAAGAAGCCGGCCCGGCCGATCACCCTGCGCGACTTGCTGACGCATACTTCGGGACTGACCGGCGCGCTGCCGCCGGCCGTCAGCGACCTCTACGTCAAGCGCAACCGCACGCTGGCGGAAGCCACGCTGGTCTATTCGCAGCGTCCGCTGGAATTCGAGCCGGGCAGCAAGTGGTCCTATTGCAACCCAGGGATCGACACCCTGGGCCGTGTCATCGAAGTCGTGTCCGGCCACTCCTACGAGGACTTCCTGCGCAAGCGCGTCTTCGAGCCGCTGGGGATGAATGACACGACCTTCTACCCGACGCCCGCGCAACTCGAACGCTGCGCCATTACTTACTTGAAGAAGGACGGCCAGTTGACGCCCTCGCCGAATACGCTGATCGACCTGCCGAAAGACCCGAAATTTCCGATTCCGGCGGGCGGCCTTTACTCGACCGGGCCGGACCTGGCGAAGCTCTATCAGATGATGCTGAACCAGGGCACCCTGGGCAAGACGCGCATCCTGTCGCCGGAAAGCGTGGCGGCGATGACGAAGGTGCAGACGGGCGAACTGACCACCGGCTTCACGGCTGGCATGGGCTTCGGCTTCGGCTGGGCCGTGGTTCGGCAACCACAGGGCATCACCGAGATGCTGTCCGCCGGCACCTATGGCCACGGCGGCGCTTACGGCACGCAAGGCTGGCTCGATCCCAACAAGGATCTGTTCCTGATCCTGCTCATTCAGCGCACGGGCTTGCCGAACTCGGATGCATCCAAGATGCGGCAGCAGTTTCAGGAACTGGCGGTGGCAGGGGTTAAGTAACCGAAATCGTCCGGCGATTCCATTTCAAGAATAGCTGACAGCTATCAGCTGATAGCTGTCAGCTATTC
>JAEUIF010000383.1 GCA_016795185.1 Planctomycetia bacterium
TACCGGATCTTCCTCGAAGTTCGGCAACCGGGGCGGAGTCATCGCGGGCAGCGCCGGCGGTTCCGCGCGCAACGGCGACAGAGACAGCAGTAAAACCAGTGCGGACAAGGAGATATGACAGTGGATCGGCGTCATGCAGCACCCCCGGAGGCCGATGGATGGGAATTGAGGCACGGCCTTCATTGCGTGGGACCGATGGGTTCCCTCCCTGTTCGACGTTGTGCGGGGGTGCAGGGTTCCCCGCGCATGAAAAAAGGCGTCCGCCAGGCGACGAACGCCTCGAAGTCCACGAAGGAAATGTAGCCCGTACAAGTCGCACCAGCGGATTCAACAATAGCGCTCTACCACTGAGCTACCCCCGGCTCACTGAGTCAGTCCGGGGGGAAGGAATCGAACCTTCGACCTCTCCGTTATGAGCGGAAATGTTTGTACGCTTTTGCCGTTGGGTACGGGCTGGTTCCCTTCAGGGTCGCTTGAAATTCGCTGTCCGAGGGTCGGCCCGTAGGTCAGGCTGGAAAGCCTGACCTACGAAGTCGTCACAGCACTACAGGTTGCCGCACAAGTCGCACCAGCGGATGAAACGTTTCTGTTGCTCTACCCCTTGAGCTACGGCCCTGCGAGCAGGACCGGGAGGACTCGAACCTCCAACCCACAGACCTTTGGTTTGTACGCTGCCGCCGTCGGGTGCGGGAACCGTTGCCTCTCGCGGGAATGGACACAGGAAACGCACGCGGGTTCGCGGAAAGCAGCGGCTTTTTGGTCGTCGATTGCATGCCGTCATCCCTGGACTACAATTGAAGCACAGAAGCCGCCCTCTTCTCCACCCCTCCCGAGGGCCTTGTTGTGTCCAGCCCGTCTGACAAACCAAAACCGGCTCTGGCCGATCCGTTGACGCTGAACTGGCAAACGCAGTGGATCTATTCGCTCGCCTATTCGCCCGACGGCAAGACGCTGGCCTCGGGTTCCGGCGACGGCACGCTGGTGCTGTGGAATTCCGCCACCGGACACGAGCGCGCCACGCTCACGGGCCATACCGGCAAGGTATTCGCCGTGGCGTTTTCCTCCGACGGCAAGATGCTGGCCTCGGGTTCGGGCGACGGCACCGCCAAGCTCTGGGACCCCACGACCGGGCTGGAAAAGTCCGTGCTGACTGGCCACAAGGGGCCCGTGCGCGCCGTGGCCTTCGCCCCCGACGGCCTGACCCTGGCCACCGCCGGCTGGGACCGCGTCGTTAAAATCTGGGACTTGCACAGCGGCGTGGCGCGTCTCACGCTCCAGGGACATCGCGGCCCGATCAACGCACTGTCGTTTGCGACCGACCGCCGCATCCTGGCGACGGCCAGCGAGGACAAGACTGTCCGCCTCTGGGATCTGGCCACCGGCGCGGAGCGCACTTCCCTGGCGACCGCGACTGGCGCGCTCAACGCCGTGGCCTTCGCGCCGTCCGGCAAGCGCTTGACCGGCGTCGGCGAGGACAGCATCGTCCACGTCTGGGACTCGAACACGGGCCAGCAGTGGCTGGCGCTCGCGGGACACACCGGCCCGCTGTACTGCGTCGGCTACACGCCCAACGGCACCCACCTGGCCACCGGCGGCGGTTCGATCTTCAATGGCGAACTCAAGCTCTGGGATTCGATGTCCGGCCATCCGGGCCATGCCATCCGCGTCCAACCTGGCCCGGTGCGCTGCCTGGCCGTCAGCCCGGATAGCAGCACGGTCGTCACTGGCATTGGCGACGGTTCCCTTCGCGTCTGGAACCTGGCGACCGGCCAGGCCAAGGTCAGCATGAAGGCCCACCGGCACCGGGTCTACACGGTGTCGTTCGCGCCGGACGGCAAGACGCTGGCCTCGGGCGCGGGCGACGGTTCGGTGAAGCTCTGGGACGCCAGCACTGGCTTGATGCGCGTCACCTTCCAGGGGCACGTCGGTTCGGTGCGCTGCCTGTCGTTCACCTCCGACGGCAAGACCCTGGCCACCGGCTCCGGCGACGGCACGCTGCACTTCCTCGATTCCACCACCGGCCAGCCGCGCGCCGCCGCCCGCGCCCATACGGACGGGGTCAATTGCCTGGCCTTTACGCCGGACGGCAAGCTGCTGGCCACCGGCGGCGGCGATGGCTCGGTCAAGCTCTGGGATACACCCACCGGCCAGTTGCGCCCCACCCACTGGGCGCATTCGGGCACGGTCTGGTCGATGGACTTCGCGCCCGACGGCAAGACGCTGGCCACCGGCGGCGGCGATGGCACCGTGAAGCTCTGGGACGTCGGCGGCGGGCAGGCGCGCGCGAACTTCAAGGGCCACCTGCACCGCGTCACCGCCCTCACGTTTTCGGCGGACGGCAAGGTGCTGGTCTCCGGCGGCGCGGACAGCGTCATCAAGCTCTGGGACGTGGCGACCGGCAAGGAAAAGAGTGTCTTGACGGGCCGCATGTCCGGCGGCATCACCTCGGTAGCGCTGTCGCCCGATGGGCGCGTGCTGGCCACCGCCAGCCTCGACGGCACGGTGAAGCTCTGGAACCTGGCCACGGGACAGGAGCGCGCCAGCCTCAAGGGTAGTCTGGGCACCGTCTGGTCGATGGCCTTCGCGCCCGATTGCCGGCTGCTGGCCACCGGCGGCGAGGAAGGGACCGTCAAGCTGGTCGATATTGCCAAGGGCGTGCTGCGGGCATCGGTGTGACCGCTTGCGGCTTCGGTTCGTCGTTCCGCCTTCAGGCGGTTTTCGCGAGCGCCGCCTGAAGGCGGAACCACGAACAAGGCCGCCTGCGGCTTCG
>JAEUIF010000388.1 GCA_016795185.1 Planctomycetia bacterium
CGCACCAACAGCGGGCTGACGCCCGCCGCTCGCCCAGCTCGGTTTTCGTCACGGCTTCACCACGATCTTGCCGGTCAGCGTATTCGCTTTTTGCAGCGTATTGTCCTCCTGCAAGCGATGGGCGGCGGCGGTTTCGGCCAGCGGGAAGACCTTGCCCACCGTCACTTGCAATTTCTTCGCCGCCAGCCAGCGGTTGATGTCGTCGGCGCATTGCCGTTGTTCGTCCGGCGTGGCGTTGAACATCGCGAAGCCGAACAGCGAACAGTCCTTCACGTAGAACGGCCCCACCGGGAAGACCGGTTGCGCCTGCCGGCCGGCCATGACGATCATCCGGCCGCGCTGGGCCAGCAGCGGAATCGTGCGCAGGAAGTCGGGTTCGCGCTGCGTCTCGTACCAGACCTGTACGCCCTTGCCGCCGGTGAAGTCCTTGATGGCGGCATCCACGTCCGCTTGCTTGCGGTAGTTCACCGCCACGTCCGCCCCCAGCTGCTTGCACAGTTCCAGCTTTTCCGCGCAGCCTGCCGTGGTGATGACCTTCGCGCCGGCGGCCTTGGTCTGCTGCACCACCATCGAGCCGACGCCGCCCGTCCCGCCGTTGATGAAGACGGTTTCACCCGGTTGCAGATGAGCGCAGCGAAACAGGCCCAGGTGCGCGGTGATGCCGACGAGTGAGGCGGCGGCGGCAGTCTCGTCAGTAATGCCGGCGGGCGTGGGGTACAGCCAGTCCTCGTGGACGGCGGCGTATTCAGCGAACGAACCCTGGCGGCCCATCAGGCCCTGGTTCGACCCCCAGACGCGCTCGCCGACTTTGAAGCGCTTGGTGTGTGGCCCCAGCGCTTCGACGGTGCCGGCCAGGTCGCAGCCGGGGATGTAGGGCTTCGCCAGCGGCATGTTAATCATGCCCGAACGGATATAGGTATCGATGGGGTTGACGGCCGCCGCGCCGATCTTGACCAGCACCTCGCCGGCCTGGGGCGTCGGCGTCGGCTGGTCGCCGAACTGGATCACTTCGGGGGCGCCGGTTTGTTCGTAATAGGCTGCTTTCATGTCGAACGGCTCCGTGCTAAACCGCAAGCGGTGTATTGAGACTGAATAAGGCTCCCTTATAATGAATAGTGAAAGCGCTGCGGACGGTCGAACCACCCTTCTCGCCCTCGGGCCAATCACGATGAAAGAGACTTCCACGCTGACGGAGTACGGGGCCACCATCGACGCCCAGACGATGGTGACGCCGCCGGACGTGACCGAACTGGAGCTGGAGCCGGGCCATCCCGGCCTGGGTGATGAAGCCTACATCCAGCGGCGCAAGGACCTGTTCGCGCTCTGCCGCAAGCACCGGCTGGAACGCCTCGGTCCGCCCTTCATCCAGTACACGCCGGAGGAAACCCGCATCTGGCGCGAAGTCAGCCCCAAGCTGGACGAGTTGCACATCCAGTACGCCAGCCAGCTTTATCTGCAAGCCAAGCGCGAGCTGGCCATCACCCGCGAGGAAATTCCCCAGCTGCGCTGCCTGAGCGAGCGCGTGCAGCGCGAGACCAACGTACACCTGGTGCCGGCGGAAGGCGCGCTGCCTTATCGCACCTTTTACGAGTACATCGCCGAGCGCGGCTTCCCGGTGACGCAGTTCATCCGCCACGGTTCGCACCCGGAGTTCACGCCCGAACCGGATATGATTCACGACTGCCTGGGCCACGTGCCGCCGCTGATGAACCGCGACTACGCCGAACTGCTGACCCTGATCGGCAAGGCGGCCTCGGCCACGCCGCGCGGCGACCAGGTGCTGGCGCTGAAGCGCTTCAGCTGGTTCAGCATCGAGTTCGGGCTGATCGAGGAAGGCCCGGAGGTCAAGGTCTTCGGAGCGGGCATCCTGTCGTCCACGGGCGAGATTCCGTACTCGCTGCAATCGCCGGAAGTGAAGCGCGAACCCTTCGTCACCGACGTGGTCATCACCACGGACTATGATCCGTCGCGGATGCAGGACCACCTGTTCATCGCGCCGTCGCTGCCGTTCCTGCGGCGGGAGCTGGAGTCGCTGGTGCGGCGGTTCGGCATTAACGTTTAGCCGCGAGCCAAAGGCGAGCGCTCGCAGCGCCGGAGCGCTCGCTTGGTGAAAGCGCTCGCCTACCGGCTCGCGGCTAAACTACTTGGTGAGGTAAAATCAAATGTCCTCTGATGCTCTTCCCCTGCGTCGCATCGACCACATCCGCTTCTTCGTCGGCAACGCCCGGCAATCGGCGTACTTTTATCGCAACGCCTTCGGCTTCGACGTGATCGCCTACGCCGGCCTCGAAACCCGGCTGAAGCACGAAGCGGGCTACGTGCTGCGGCAAGGGCACATCACCTTCGTGCTGGTCTCGCCGCTGGGCAAGGACCACCCGGAAGCCAACCGGCTCATTCAGCACGGCGACGGCGTCATGGACATTGCTCTCGAAGTAGACAATGTTCAGGTGGCTTATGAAACCGCGCTCCAGCGCAAGGCCGTCGGCGTGACGCCGCCCACCTTGCTCGAAGACGAGCACGGCGTCTACGAGTATGCCACCATTCAAGCCTATGGCGATACCACGCACACCTTCATGAACCGCGACCGCTATCGCGGCGTCTT
>JAEUIF010000411.1 GCA_016795185.1 Planctomycetia bacterium
ACCACGGGCGTACGGCCATCACGGCCATTCTCGCGGCCCGCCAAGCCGACACGGTGAAGCTCGCGGAGGCCGCTTGAGAAATCTGCCCGCGCCGGCAAGATTTCAGACATTAGCATTGCAAAGCCGTGGGCATGGCACCCACGTTGACTTCCGATTGAGCCACAGGTCTCTCGACCCTGCACCAGCCGTTTTCATCAAGGCAGCTGGAGCTTGTCGAAGGTGAACGGCACCGCCACCTGCTTCGCGCCCTTGAGGAGCGTGATACGCAGGGTCGCATCCGCATCGATGGGCTGGCCGAACGAAATATCAAAAGTCTTCGGCCCCTTGCCGAGCCGGAAGCTGCCCCGGCCCTGCGATTCGATCTTCTTGCCGGCCTTGTCCAGCAGGACGATCTCCTCGATCACCGCTTCATTGCCTTCCATCGTGTAGTTGATGGATTTCTCAATCTTGGCCAGCTTGAGCTTCACACCCAGCGCGGCCAGCTCGGCGTGGTTCAGTTCGGTGTTGGCCAGCGCCTTGACCTTCGGGAAGTCCGCGTTCACGCGCGTGCCGCCGACGATGAGATCGACAGTCCCCTTCACGGTCACGCTCTTGGCGGCGCGGGCCGGCGGTTGCAGGCGCAGATCGAACGTGAGCTGATCGTCCTTGCGGTTGAAGTCGCTGATCGGCTTCAGTTCCGGTTGATTGGTGGCGTTGAAGGAATCGCCCTTCACGATCAGGTCCGCGTCCGTGTCGTCGCGGGCCTCACTCACCTTTATATTGCCGAACTTCGCCGCCTGCTTGACGGCCGGTCCTTGCAGCACGGCCTTCACGGTCAGGGCGTTCGTGCCGGCGAACACGGTCTTTTCGAGTGTCCTGGTCCGCTCCTCGCGGACCTCCACCGGCCGGGCCGCCGGGACGTCCGACGCCTGTGCGGGTGCCAGCAGGACGAGTAGCAATAGTTCCGAAGTCACAACGTTGCTCCTTTTTCGCTGAACGTCAGTGCCCGGCGATTTATAGAGGGTGATTCGCTCGCAAGCCGGCAATATCGCAAGAATCGGCCGTTTTCACCGAACCACCACACCGATCCTCGCCTACCCTGCTGTCCAGGGAATGGCTGCCCGAATGTCGGCAGTACGTCGGGCTTTCCAGCCCGACTAGCACTACCGGAATCCGATGGTACCGTGGAGCGGGGGTGGCATAGGCCCGGCGCGGCGTGTCGGGCTGGAAAGCCCGACGTACTTCAAGCAATCACACTGGGGCCGTACACTCGTGACTACTGTCGGGGTAACATAGGCGCATGGAACTTGCAAAACTCATCGATGGTCTGAGCCGCGCAACGGCCTATTCGCATCCCGTCGCGTCGGTTGCGGTGTGTCAGACGCATATCTCCGTGGTCTTCCTGGCGGGGAACTTCGCCTACAAGATCAAGAAGCCCGTGCAGTTTCCCTTCGCCGACTTCAGCACGCTGGAGAAGCGCCGCTTCTATTGCGAGGAGGAAGTACGGCTCAACCGCCGGCTGGCCCCGGACGTCTACCTCGGCGTGGTGCCAGTGACGCTGACCGACGGCGCACCCACGTTTGCTGACGACGGCGAGCCGGTCGAATGGGCCGTCCGGATGCAGCGACTGCCGGCCGAGGCCACCTTGCACGAGCGGCTGCGGCACGGTGGTGTCTCGGTCGAACTGGTCGAGACTTTGGCGCAGCGCATCGCGGCGTTTCATCGGGTTGCCCCCGCCGACCCGCAGCGCGCCGCGCTGGGCAACTTCGCGGCAGTGGCGCAGAATATCCGCGACATCTACCGGCAGGCGGGACCGCACGTCGGCCAGACGCTGAGCCAGGCGGTGTATGACCAGCTGCAAGCCTTGCACGAAGCAGCGCTGACGCGCTGGCAGCCCGTCATTGAGGGCCGTGCCGCGCGGGGCGTGCCGCGCGATTGCCACGGCGATTTGCACCTGGACCACATCTAT
Source organism: Planctomycetia bacterium (assembly GCA_016795185.1). Classification (GTDB taxonomy): domain Bacteria; phylum Planctomycetota; class Planctomycetia; order Gemmatales; family Gemmataceae; genus JAGVLI01. The sequence goes on from JAEUIF010000411.1 coordinate 1,949, forward strand.
CACTTTCCCGACCGACCGCCGCCGGGCGACCTAGTGGTCGTCGATTGCATCGAGTTCAACGAACGCTTTCGCTTCATCGACCCGGTCGCGGACCTGGCTTTCGCCGTCATGGACTTCGCCTTTCACGCCCGCGCCGACCTGGCTGACGTATTGACCGAGGGGTACTTCCGCGCCACCGGCGACGACGAGGGCCGGGCGCTGCTGCCGTCGTACGCGGCTTATCGCGCCGCGGTGCGTGGCACCGTGGAAGGGCTCAAGCTCGCCGAACCGGAGATGCCCGCCGCCGACCGTGGAGCAACCCTGCGCGACGCGCGCGCCCACTGGCTGCTGGCCCTGCGTCTGCTGGAAGCACCCCATCGCGGCCCGTGCCTACTGCTCGTGGGTGGACTACCCGGCACCGGCAAATCGACGCTGGCGCAGGGCCTGGCTGCCGAGGCGGGCTTCACGCCGCTCCGCTGCGACGTGGTCCGCAAGGAACTCGCCGACCTGCCCGAAACGCAGTTCACACCGCCGGAGCTGCGCGACAAACTCTACTCCCCCGCCATGACCGACCGCACCTACGCCGAGACGCTGCGCCGGGCGGAAGCTCTGCTGTTCGCGGGCCAGCGCGTGCTCGTCGATGGCACCTTCCGCGAGGAGCACCGCCGAAAAACCTTCCTGGAAGCGGCCCAGCGCTGGGGCGTACCGACGCTGCTGCTGCTCACCAGCGCCCGTTCGGAAACGGTCAAGCAACGTATCGACCAGCGCCGCGGCGACGCCTCCGACGCCGACTGGTCCATCCACCAGCTGCTGGCCCAGGGCTGGGAGCCGCCCGGTGCGGCGAGCCTGCCCCATGTGCGCACCATCCCCACCGATGGCAGCCGCGAGGAAGCACTGCGGCACGCGCTTCAGGAGTTGAACCAGAGCGGCCTATGAGGACGGAGCAACGCCCATGATGGAGCAGGAATGGCTGGCGTGTGATGATCCGCAGCAAATGCTGGAATACTTCAGCAGCCAGGCCAGCAAGCGGAAGTTGCGGTTGTTCGCCGTGGCGTGCTGCCGGCGAATCTGGGCGGAAGCTGATTCCGATTGCCACCGCTTGAGCGAACTGACCGAACGATATGCCGACGAGCCGGTGGACGAAGCAACATTGCAAGCCGCGCGCAGGGCAGCGCGCGATCCGGACTGGGCCGTCGGTGATGCTTTCGGGCTTGCCTCTGTTGAAGACATCAAGGCGAATGCAGTTCATGTCACGGCCAATGCCGCATCCGCCGCGGCCGACGTAGCCACTGACGACATGGACACCGTGGCCGAAGCTTTCATTTCACTCACTCCGGAGTATGCCGCCGCACGGCAAGCTGAGCATGCCGCGCAAGCAAACCTGTTCCGCGAAGTCTTCGGCAACCCCTTCCGTCCCGTGACTGTCGATCCTGCCTGGCTCACCCCGACCGTCGTTTCGCTCGCCACCGCCATCTATAATGAGCGCGCCTTCGACCGTCTGCCCATCCTCGCCGACGCCCTCGAAGACGCCGGTTGCACCAACGTGGACATTCTGAATCATTGCCGCCAGCCCGGTGAACATGTTCGGGGCTGCTGGGTCGTGGACCTCGTGCTCGGCAAGAGTTGAATCCTTGTGCGGGGCACCACCAGGCGGCGCGCGAGAAAACCACACGTCACGCGAGGCCGTAGAACCGCACGGCGTTGTCGTGGAAGAGCTTCTTCTGATTCGCGGCGCTGTCTCCCCGGACGATCTCCTTGACCGTTTCCACCCAGACCGCGAACGATGCACCGAGGTTGACCACCGGCCAGTCGCTGGCGAACATCACTCGGTCCCAGCCGAACTGGTCCACCACCGTGCGCACGATGGGCGCGAGCTTGCGCGCGGGCCACTCGGCCGCCGTCACGTTGCCGTAGACGCCCGAGACCTTGCACATCACCTGGCGGTTCTTCGCGCCGGCGATCCGGGCCAGCCCGCGTTGCCAGCCTTCCAGGTCCAGGCTGCCGTTATGCGGGTTGCCGCAGTGGTCGAGGATGAAGCGCGTCTGCGGGCAGCGGTCCACCAACTCCGCGCCGAAGTCGAGCTGGTCGTTCTTGAAGCACAGATCGAAGATCAGGCCGCGCTCGCCCAGCAGCTGGACGCCCTTGACGAACTTCTCCTCCAGGCAGAACTTCGGCGCAGTCGCCGGCGTGTGCAGCACCTGGCGCAGCCCCTTGATGTACGTGTTGCCCTTGAAGCGGTCGAGGTAATCCTTGAAGCCGTCCGCCGCCGGTCGGCCGCCGATCACCGCCCCGACCATCGGCGTCTTGCCGGCCGCGCATACCTTCGTGACGTACTCCGCTTCCTTGACCTGGTCGGCCTCCGCGACATCGACCTCCATGTAGATGGACTTCGCGATGTTCAAGCCCTTCGACGCCGCGGCGTAGTCGTCGAGCCGGTAGTCGCGGCCGAGGATTTCCTTCGGCTTGCCCGTCAGGCCGGCGATCCAGGGCAGCCGCCATTCCTTGAGGTCCCACAGGTGCTCGTGCGTGTCCACGATCGGCCCGTCATACAGGGCATCGGCGGCGCGGCTCTCCAGGTCAGGCATGGCCATCGCAAGGGCTCCGGTGACAGCGGACTGAAGCAAGGCTCGGCGCGAAGGCTGAATCATCGCAAGTTTCCCTCAATACGGATCGGCGCGGACCTCAGTTGTTCTCGGGCCGCCCGCTCGGCCAGCTGCGGTCGCGAATCGGTTGCAGCAGGGCGCGCACCTCGTCGAGCAGCGTGCGGTCGGGCGGTTCGGCGTGCCAGGCGAGGTTCTCTTCCACCTCGGCGGCGCTGGCCGCGCCGGTCAACGTCGAGGCGATGTCGGGGTGCGAGCCGGCGAACTGCAAGGCCAGCTTGGCGAGATTGCTGCCGCGCGCCGCGCAGTGGGCCGCCGCCTGGGCGCAGGCGGCGCGGACCTCCACCGGCGCGGGGTGCCAGGGCGGAACGCCGCGCGGACTGAGCAGTCCCATGCCCAGCGGCGAAGCGTTGATGACGCCCACGTGCTTCTCTTTCAGATAAGGCAGCAGGCCCGTCAACGTGGTGTCTTGCAGCGTGTGGTGGCAATACGAAATGACCGCGTCGGCGCTGGTGCGGTCCAGCACCAGCGGATAAATCTTCAACGGCAGCCCGCTGAAGCCGAGCCAGCGTGCCTTGCCCGCCGCGCGCAGCCGTTCCAGGGCTGGCAGCGTTTCGTTCACGACTTGATCGATGCTGCCGAACTCGATGTCGTGGCATAGCAACAGATCGACGTGGTCCACGCCCAGCCGACGCAGGCTCTCCTCGAAGCCCTGAATAACGCGATTCGCCGAGAAGTCGAACTCGGCGAAGTCGTAACGGCCGACCTTGGTGGAGAGGTAATAACGGTCGCGCGGCACCGTCCGCAGCGCCTGGCCCAGCAACGTTTCGGCGCGCGTCACCCCGTAGTAGGGAGCCACGTCGATGTAGTTGATGCCGCCGGCCAGTGCGGCATGCACAGTGCGGATGCCCTCGGCCTCGTCGATCGCGCCATAAACGCCGCCGAGCGCTGCGGCCCCATAGCCGAGCGCGGAGACACGGAGGCCGGTCTTTCCCAGAGTGCGATACTGCATGGCGGCATTCGCCAGGGTTGAGCAGGCGATGAGTCGCTCATCAACGGCAATGCCGCAACGGCACCGCGGGCTGGAACGTAGTGGCTGATTGGGCGACTGTCAATCGAATTCATTTCCCCAGGTGCAATAGTGCACTGATGCAATGATGCGATGTCCGGAGAGTGGTTGCGCGACATAGGGAAGTACGTCGGGCTTTCCAGCCCGACACGTCGCGCCGAGAGCTGGCCGCGCCCGCCTCGCTGTACCAACTGTTGCTGGCGCTTCCAGTCGGGCTGGAAAGCCCGACGTACTTCATTCAGCGTGCCCCAACCGGCGCGCTCACTTCTCCGATTTCGCGAGGGCGGGAATGAACTTCAACTCGGCGAGCCAGGCCAGCGATTGTTCCTGCCAGGCATCCCACATCGGCCCCTTGTAGCCGTTCAACCCGTGCCCGCCGGACGGCAGTTCCAGGTACTTGACCGGCACCTTCCGCGCTTGCAGGGCTTCGTAAAACGCCTGGCTGTTTTCGGGTGGCACCGGCTTGTCGTCCTTGGCATGGGCGAGGAACGTCGGCGGCGTCTTCGCCGTCACTTGCTTCTCGTTGGAGTAGAGATTCACCAGCTTCTCGTCGGGGTTCTTGCCGAGCAGGTTGGACCGCGAACCGCCGTGGGTCTTTTCGCTCATCGTGATGACAGGGTAGACCAGCACCATGAAATCGGGACGGCTGCTGTGGCGGTCGATGGGATCGTCGGCCTTCGGGTCGCCGTCGTCGAAGTGCGTGCCGGCAGTCGAGGCCAGGTGGCCGCCAGCCGAGAAACCCATGATGCCGACCTTGGCGGGATCGATGCCCCACGCCTTGGCATTGGCGCGCACCGTGCGCAGCGCGCGCTGGGCGTCGAGCAGCGGCACCGCGGAACGGCCTTTGGGCAGCCGATACTCCAGTACGACGCCGGTGATGCCATGACGGTTCAGCCAGGCAGCGATGCCGTGGCCCTCGGGCCCGGTCACCAGACCACCGTAACCGCCGCCGGGACAGATGACGATGGCCGCGCCGGTGGGCTTGTCGGGCCGATGTACCGTGATGGTGGCGTCGCCGGCCTCGAACTGGCCGTCGCCCGTCGGCGCCTTGCCGTTCCAGAGCTTGCGCTTCTCCGGCTCGCTCTTTTTGGGAGTGTCCTGGCCCTGGCTGGCCGTGACGGCGAGCGAGCACACGAACAGAAGCAGCAGGGTGCGGTGCAGCATGGGGATTGTCTCGGTGAGTGATCCGCCCTCGGGGTTCACGGCAGCATTATCGCCAATCCCTGGCCACACCGATAGTAGCTGCCCCTGCTGGGGATGAAATCACTGATGCCATTCGCCGACGAAGAGTGTGTAAAAGGCGCGCTGCGTGCGGTAGTGCCAGGTGGGCGCGGACGGCAGGCCTTCCTGGCCGAGCGCATCGACGGCCACCACCCAGTAGCGTCGCGGTTCCATACCAGCCTGAGGATCGGTGAGGCGGGGTTCCCGGATCGGCTCGGCAGTGAGCCGATGCGTCGCCTGGCCGGGGCCTTCGGGGCGCGGGCCTTTCATCCAGTACACGCGATAACCCTGGATGTTCTGCTCCGGGTTGGCGGCCCATTTCAGCTGGCACTGCTCCCCGTCCTCGCGCGAGAAGACGTGCTGTGGGGCGGAGGGAATGGTCAAAAAATAGGGCGATGGCCCGCTCTCGACGCCCAGGGCATTGACCGCCCGCAAGCGATAAGCATGGACCGCGTACCGATACGGCTTGCCCTGGGCATCCAGCTGGCTGCCCTGAAAACTGCTGCTTAGCAGCGGGTTCTCCACGGCCGGCGGTCGCTGAGCCAGGTTGACCGAACCATCCACGTAGCGCGTTTCCTGGATCGGTTGCTTGGTCAGACGCTCGAATTGGCCGAGCTTGCGCACCGCTCCCACGCTCGGTTCGGGCAAGGGCGGGGTGTCCTTCTTCAGTCGGACGATCTCATCCTCGCTGAAGACCTCAACCGGCGCGCGTTCGACGTGGTAGCCAACGATATCGGTGAACCCGACCGGCGACGTCCAGGAGAGACGCACTTCCTTCGCGGAGAGGACCGAGACGACCGCATCCTCGACGATGCGCGGCTGCGTGCGGACCCGCGCACTGTCCGCGCTTTCTTTCCCATCCTGGCCGACGGCGCGCACGGTGTAGTGATAAACGGTGCCCGGTTTCAAGCCGGCATCGCGATGGTTGACAGCGGTCTTTTCGACACGAGCCACCGGCTTGTACTCCACTCGCCAGGGCTCGACGCCTTCCCCGCGATAGACGACGTAGCCCGTCACGTCGGCCGACGGACTGGGCTGCCAGGCGAGCAGCGCCGCGTTGGCCGTGGTGGTCAACTGCACACCCACGGGCGGGCGGAGGGCCACATCGGGCTTTCGTTCCGCGTGGCGATAGGTCCAGATTTGATGCTCACGCTCGACGTTCGGCACCCGCTCGGTCGGCCGCACATAGCCGTCGATCAGGAAGAAGTTCTGATCGGGCACGAAGGTCATGACCCGGCTCCGCGCCCCGGCGCAATCGGGCTCGCGCTGGAGCTTCAAGCGCGCCCAGGTGTTCTGGCCGGCGTCGTAGGCCCAGGTCTCCAGGTGGGACTTGACCACGTCCTTGCCGTCGAACTCATCGGCGGCGCGGACGACGGCGACGATCACCTGGTTCAGACTATCGTAGGCCAGCACGGCGTCATTGCGATTCGTCGGCGGCTGCGTGGCGGGCTTCCGGTCGAACCATTCGTTCTTCTTGAGGTCGTAGGCCCAGGTGTGCGGGTCGTCGGAGAACTGCGAGCCGAAGAGGACGTGCAACCGGCGGGCGGCATCGTAGGCCAGGTTGCCGCCGCTGCGCGGCTCGCGCGAACCGAGGGCCGGTTCGTTCTTCGGCTGCATCCGCGTCCAGGTGTTGGTGTAGGGGTCGAAGACGATAGTCCCTTCGCGCCGGCCTTCACCGCCGAAGACGACGGCAACGTCGCGCTCGCTGTCCCAGCTGGCGCAGCGCATGATGCCCAGCGATGGTTCGGGCACGGGCCGGAGGTCGCGCCAGGTATTGCGGGCCAGGTCGTAGTTCCAGACCGAGGAGTTGTTCAGGTAGATTTCGCGATACCACTGCCAGCCGTGGTTGCCGCCGGCGCCCTTGAAGCGAAGGAAGCGGTTTTGCAGCAGGTCGAAAACATTTTGCTGGGCGCAGCAGGTAGCCGGGGGCAAGCGATTGGGTTCCTGGTGCTCCCACTTCATCGTGGCCGGGTCGAGCGTCCAGAGTTCGGCGATCTGCTCGCCCGAACCTTTCACCCCACCCTGGGCATGGCCGCCCCAGCGGATGACGCGCCGCGCGACGGGGTCGTAGGCCAGCGAGGTTTCGTAGCTCAGGCCGGGCGAGGGCGGCGCGTCCTTCAGCGGGCTGCGTTTGGTCCAGGTATTGGGTTCCTGGGGCAGCACGTCGGCGGCCAGCGCCGCGACGGCGGTCAGGATGGCAACGGAGCAACAGCAGAGGCGGAAGCAACGGTTCATGGCAGGCAGTCCTGCGCCAGTCAAGGCGCGGTTGAACGATGGTCGGCGGGGAAACGGCGGCGGCCGGGCGCTGGAGTACGACGCCGAAGGTAACCGCCGGCCTTGCGCGGTGCCAGCGCATGGAGAAATGACAAACGGAGAGTGTTTGTGTGATTTAAGGGGAACTCGATTCAGCTGCCTGTCCGTTTGTTATTTGACTCCATCGACGACGAACGGCGAGGCGGGCAAGCCGGCCGCGTTGACCAGGTTGCCGTCGGGCCATTCGCGGTAGGCGTAGCGGATTGTCAGCGGGCCTTTGAGCCCGTTGACAGCGAGCCGCACCTGTTCACCGTCGACGCGGGCCTTCACGGGCTGAAACTTGCCGTCAGCAGTGGCGGCCTCGAACTGGCGCGGCGCGCCGCCCTGGGCCGTCAGTCCCGTGGCATGGGTGAAGCGCACGATGACCTCGTCGCCCTCCCGCCGCGCCGACGCCAGTAGCGGCCCAGCGTATTCGAGCTTCTCGCCGTAGGCTAGCGCCCGCGCTGCCAGCGCCAGGCGCTCGGCGATCTGCTTCTTCTCCGGTGGGTGCAGGTTGCCCGTGGTCAGGTCGTAGGAGACGGCCATTGCGGTGTTCGGGACCAGCGTCAGCACGCGGCGCTGCTGGTCGCGGACCCGCGCCCAGTCCTTGACGATCTCACGCTGCTCGGGCGTGGGCAGCTTGTCGCCGTAGGTCTGTTCAGTGCCGAAGCCGATGCGCGCCAGCTGCACGAAGAGAAAGGGAAAATCGCCCTGGCCCCAATCCTTGCGCCAGCCCTCGATCAGCGCGGCCTGCCGACGGTCGTAGCCGAGCGGGTCCGGGGCTTGCGCGTTGGCTTCGCCCTGATACCAGATGACGCCGCGAATGGCGAAGGGCTGGATCGACTTGATCTGCCGGCTGTAGAGCTGGCCGTGCCCCAGACTGCCGGCCTTCAGCTCGACGAGTTTCCAGTCCGGGGTCCACTCGCTGACGCCCGTGGCGTTGTACGCGGAATGGATCAGGCCCACGGGCACCTGGAGCTTTTCTTGCAGCGCGGCACCGAAGTAGTAGCCGGTGCCGGAGAACTCCAGCGCTGCCTTCTTGTGAGCGGGCTGCCAGCCGCCGAACTTCAGGGCCGGATGATTCGGAGCGCTGCTTGCTTCGGGAAACTTCTGCAAGCGCAGGCCCGGGTTGGGCGGGTCGAGCACCAGCTTGCCGGCGTCCTTGCTGTACGACAGGGCATAGTGCATGTTGGATTGCCCGGAGCAGACCCACACTTCGCCGACATAGACTTCCGGGAGCTTCAGGGTAGTCCTGCCCTGGATGGTCATGGGGAATGGCCCGCCCGCCGCGCCGGGGACCACGTCGGCGCGCCAGGCGCCGCGCGCGTCCGCGACGGCTGCGTAGGTCCGGTCGCGGAAAGTCACCACCACCTTGTCGCCGGGCCGCGCCGTGCCGAAGACCGGGGCCTTGTCGCCACGCTGCAACACCATGCCGTCGCCGAGCACCGAGGCCAGCAGCAGGTCGGCGACGTGGACGTCCTTCAGGTCAATGGATTTGTCGCCCTGGATGCTCAGCGCGAAGGGGCCGCCGGCCTCGCCGGGATCGAGTTCGACCTGCCAGCGGCCGGTCAGCTTGTCGCCCTGGACCGGGTAGGTCTTCGCGCGGTAAACCACGCCGAGCTTCTCGCCGGGCTTGGCGGTGCCGTGCAGCACGGCCTTGACGCCGCTTTGCAGCACCATGCCTTCGCCCTGGGGATAGTCGAGCCGGGGCTCGCCGCGCACGACCGAGGCCAGCGCCAGCACGCCGGCGCACACGGCCAGGCTCCGCGACATTCCACAGGTTCGTGTCGCCACGTTGGGCTCCTTGGGCTATGCGGACAGGGTTCGTTCCGAATTTCTCCCCTCTCCCCTTGCGGGAGAGGGGTTGGGGGTGAGGGATGGAAGTGCCCCCATCCGGTCCGTTCACCCCTCACCCCCAACCCCTCTCCCGCAAGGGGAGAGGGGCTGCTGGGACAGTCGCTCAGCAGCCCCTCTCCCGCAAGGGGAGAGGGGCTGCTGGGACAGTCGCTCAGAACTTGAAGAGCTTCACTGCCGTGCCGCCGAGCACC
>JAEUIF010000415.1 GCA_016795185.1 Planctomycetia bacterium
CGCCTGAAGGCGGAACTACGAACGACCAACCCGGCCGAGCGAGTCAGGAACGAGGTTCCTGGCTCGCTCGGCCGGTTCTCGTTTCCAAGCTCCGATTGAGAATGAGGTCGTCGCGGCTGCGCGAGGGACGGAATTTCCGAAATTGCAATTCGTTGGAAGATAACGGATTATGGAGAAAATTGAGAATCGGGGCAAACCGTTTGTGCGTGGCGTGCAGAACTAGATGACGACTTCGGAGCCTGGGCATGGCGAGCAACCAACTGAGCAAGGTTCTGCAACACCTCCGTCAGGTGATGGGCGGAGGTGCGGCCGTCGATGTGACCGATGGCCAGTTGCTGCGGGATTTTGTTCAGCATCAGGATGAAACGGCGTTTCGCGCGCTGCTGGAACGCTACGGCCCGATGGTCATGGGCGTCTGCCGACGCGCCCAGCTAGGCGCGCACGATGCGGATGATGCCTTTCAGGCCACCTTCCTGGTGCTGGTCCGCAAGGCCGGGGCCATCCGGGAACAGGAACTCGTCGGCAACTGGCTCTACGGTGTGGCCTTCCGGATTGCCCGACGCGCCCGGCAGCAAGCCGCCCGCCGGGGCTTCCAGCGCAGCGAGGTTCCGGACATGGCGATTCCCGGTTTGACGACCGCGACCGACGACCAGGAAGCCCGCCTCGTGATCGACGAGGAGTTGCAGCAGCTGCCCCGCAAGTATCGCGTGCCGCTGGTGCTCTGCTACCTCGAAGGCAAGACCAACGAGGCGACGGCCAAATATCTCCGCTGCCCGCCCGGTACGCTGAAGACACGCCTGGCGCGCGGCCGCGAACTGCTCCGTGCCCGGCTCGAACGCCGGGGCCTGGCGCTGTCCGCTGCTGGCCTGGCTGCCTTGCTCGCGCCCGAAGCGTTGCAGGCCGCCGTCGCTCCCACGCTGACCGAAGCCACGCTGGAAGCCGCGACGTTGTGCGCGGCGGGGCAGGCCGTCGCGAGTGCTGCTTCCGCTCCGGTAGCCAGTTTGGTGGATGGAGCCGTGCGTGAGCTGTTCGTTGCCAAGCTCCAGGCAGTCGCCGGCGCAGCGCTCTTGCTGCTCGCGGTCGGCGCGGGCTTCGGCTTCGTGGCGTATCGGACGCTGTCGCCCGTCGAACAGCCGGTCGCGGCGGTGCAAACTCCGGCCGGCATGGATGACGAAGTGCTGCCACCGCTCGAAGACAATGGACTGGCCCGGGAGATCGAACAACAGGTCGCCGACTGGCAGCCGAACCGCGAAGAACGTCGCTTCGACGAGATCGGCTGGTCGCGCAACCTGGGCGAAGCGCGACGGCTGGCCGCACAGCACCAGCGGCCGATCTTCCTGCTGACCTTCGGCCAGTCGATTGCCACCGGCCGCTGTCCCGCCAGCGCCGCCAACCTGCGCGCCGGCGGACTTTCCAATGACGAGGCCATCAATCTGCTGAACGGGGCCTTCGTTCCGGTTTACCTGTCCAATGTGGATTATCGCCCGACCGGTGCCGCGCCCGCGGCCGAGAAGGCCGAGTTGGAGCGCATTCGCGAGGAAGCCATCGAACTCGCGCTGCCCAACCGGCTCAATCAGGCGTGGATGCTCTCACCCGAAGGCCGAGTGCTGAACGTGCTCGATGCTTGCCATTCGCCGCCGCAGGAACTGCTGGACTTCCTGAAGGCGTTCACCGAGGGCGATGTCGCCGCGGGTGCCAAACCACTGGTCGCGCCGCGCCCGCAGTCCCGGCCGCCACAGGTGAAGGCCGATGCTCTCGTGCTACACCTGACGGCCCGCTACCTGGAACGCGACGGCGACAACCTTATCCCGCTGCGGGTGGCCTGGGGCAAGCAGGTGAACTACTTCATGAAGGGCTGCCCAGCCGAGGACTGGATCGTTCTCGTTGCGGCCGAACAGCGCAAGCTGCTGCCGAGTGAGCCGGTGTCCGTGGGCAGTTCGTGGGAAATCGACGCTGCGGTGGCTGCCCGCTTGTTTCGCCACATGTATCCACCGACCGAGGACAACGACCTGAGCCGCAACCGCATCGACGAGGGCCGCCTGACTGCCACCGTGGCGCTCCAGCAGGACAACCGTCTGCGCGTCCGCCTTGAAGGCTCGTTGTTGATGAAGCACCGCTTCGATCCGGAGCGCGACGACAACCGCTTCGTGAAGGCGACCCTGCGGGGCTACTTCGACTGCCGCACGGATCGACCGGGCATCCGCACGCTGCGGCTGGCCAGCACGAACGCGACCTACGGCAAGACTGACCTACAGAAAGACTGCTACGACCTGCCACTGCTCCCACCTGTTCGGAGTATCGATCCATGCTGACCATCCACGGTTCCTCGCAGCGCTACTGCGACGGCATCTCCCGCCGGAACTTCCTCAAGATCGGCGCGCTCGGCGCTGGCCTGTCGCTGGCCGGCATGCTGCGCGGCCAGGCGGCCCAGGCTGCTCAGGGCAAGGCCACTAATGGCAAGTCGGCGATCATGATCTGGCTCGGCGGCGGCCCGCCGCACATCGACATGTACGACCTGAAGCCCGACGCGCCCACCGAGTTTCGCGGCGAGTTCAAGCCGATTCAGACCAACGTCCCCGGCGTGCAGATTTGCGAACACTTCCCGCTGCAAGCGCAGATGTGGGACAAGCTGGCGGTGATCCGGTCGCTGGTGTCGACGGATGACCACTTCGATTCCGAGACCATGACCGGCTTCCCCGACTCGAAGAACCGCATCCGGCATCATCCCTCGTTCGGCGCGGTCGTGTCCAAGCTGCGCGCCGGCGAGAACCCGCAGATTCCACCGTTCGTCAGCCTGCGCGGCCTGACGCCGGGCCAGGAACCGGGCTTCCTCGGCGTGGCGCACCGGGCCTTCACGCCCAGCGGCCCGGGACTCGACAACCTGAAGATGCTGAAGGACGTAGACGCTGCTCGCCTCGCGGACCGCAAGGGCCTGCTGGCGACCTTCGACGCCATGCGCCGCGACCTCGACGCCACGGGCACTGCCGCCGGCATGGACGAGTTCAACGGCCGGGCCTTCGACATCATCGCCTCGGGCGGCGTCCGCAAGGCGCTCGACCTGACGCGCGAAGACCCGAAGACGCGCGACCGCTACAAGGGCATCGAGCAGTTTCTTTCGGCCCGCAGATTGGTGGAAGCCGGCGTCGGCTGCGTGACGCTCAACTACGGCGGCTGGGACCTGCACGGCGCGGAGTTCGGCGAAGGAGCGCACAACTTCAAGGCATGCCGTAAGCAACTGCCCGACGTGGATCGCGGCGTCGCCAACCTGATTCAAGACCTGCATGACCGCGGAATGGAAAACGACGTGGTCACGGTCATGTGGGGCGAGTTTGGCCGGTCGCCGAAGATCACGCCGACCAGCGGACGCGACCACTGGCCGCAGGTGATGTCCGCCCTGATCGCGGGCGGCGGGCTGAAGATGGGCCAGGCCGTCGGCAGCACGACCAGCCGCGCCGAACGGCCGCGCGAACGGCCGTGCAGCGTATCGCAGGTGCTGGCCACCATGTACCGCGCCATCGGCATCGACCCCGCCACGCCGCTGGTGGACGGCACCGGCCGCTCCGTCTGCGTCCTCGAAGACCGCGAACCGATTGCCGAGTTGCTCTAATCAATT
>JAEUIF010000422.1 GCA_016795185.1 Planctomycetia bacterium
TTCCCCGGAGTCGTGATTTCATGGGACAGCCAGGAAGCGTGCCCGGCCGGGCCTGGGTGGTGACCTTCGCCGGCACCGCGGTCAACCTCTGCCTGGGCATCCTCTATGCCTGGAGCGTGTGGAAAGCCCGGCTGCTGGCCACCGCCGATCATCCCGCCGGTTCCGCCATGTCCGGACTGGACGAAGGCTGGACCTACCTGACCGACGCGCAGGCGACCTGGGCTTACTCGATTTGCGGCTTCATCTTCGCGCTGTTCATGATCCCCGGCGGTCGGCTCCAGGACCGCTACGGGCCGAAGCTCGGCGCGACCCTCGGCGGACTCAGTCTCGCCGCCGGTTGCATTGTGGCGGGCCTGATGAAGAGTTATACCGGACTGATTCTCGGCTTCGGCGTGCTCGGCGGCATCGGCATGGGACTGGGCTACGCGGCGGCCACGCCGGCAGCGGTGCGCTGGTTCGGCCCGCATCAGCGCGGGTTAGTGGTTGGATTGGTAGTGGGCGGCTACGGCGGGGCGGCGATCTACATCGCGCCGCTGGCCCGCTGGCTCATCGAGGTGTACGGGCTGTCCGGCAGCTTTATCGGCCTGGGTGTGCTGTTCGCGCTGGTCGTGGTGGCGGCCGGGCAACTGCTGGCCTGGCCTCCGGCCGGCTACACGCCGCCCGCGCCGCCGGAAGGCAGTCAGGGCCAGAAAGCCCCGACCGGCACGGACTGGACACCCGCTGCCATGCTGAAGACCTGGCAATTCTACGCCCTGGTCTTTCTCTTCATCGGCTCGGCCCAGTCCGGCTTGCTGGTGATCGCCAACGCCACGCCGCTGCTGAAGCAGACCGCCACGCCGGAGTTCTTCGCCCAGTTCGCCTGGCTGCTGGCCTCGTTCGGCGGCTTCGTCAACGCTTTCGGCCGGGTCGGCACCGGGCTTTACTCCGACCGCATTGGCCGGGCCAACGCCTATCTCTGCAACGGTTTGATCTCGGCGATTTGTCTGCTGCTGACGCCGCTGGTAATCAGTTCCGGCAACGTGCTGCTGCTGTTCGCCTTCGTCGGTGTGGCGTACTGGCAGTACGGCGGCGGGCTGGCGCTGCTGCCGGCCTTCACGGCGGACTACTTCGGCGCGAAGAACCTGGGCTTCAACTACGGCCTGGTCTTCCTGGGCTGGGGCATCGCCTTCTTCGTGCCGCTGCTGGCCGGCTACATCAAGGACGCCACGGGCACCCTGGACACCGCATTCTATCTTTCCGGCGGCCTGCTGCTAGCCGCCGTGACGGTCAGCCGCCTGCTTCGTCGACCGGAGGACTAACGCCGCTTGCGGCTTCACACGCCCCATCGCTTGCGGTTTAGCAGGCGCACCGACTCCGCCGCGCTCACTCTTCCGCGAGAACGTTTTCCAGCGCATAGGGACAACTCGGCGGAAAAGCCGCTTCTTCCAACCCGGTTTCGAGCGCCGCCTGCTGTAGCGCGCGCTCGTAAGCTCTATCCAGAATCTCGCGGGCATGGTTCAGCAACGTGCCACTTTCCAACAAATCTCGGAGTTCATGGCGCTGGTGGACGATGGTCGCTCGCCAGCTGTTCGATTGCTGCGCGGGCTGGTAATCCCACTTGAGCAAATGCACCAGCAAGGTGGTCAAGCGGCTCAGGACTTCCCGCCGGTCGCGCCGTGACATGTCGGCCAGGAACTCGCTCAGGTGTTCGATGTCCAGTTCCGCGAGGCGCCGCTCGCCTGCCAGGCGGGCCATCTCGTCCAGCCAGGCGGTTTCATCTTCCAGATATAGCTGCGCCAACGGTACCGTCAACTTCGGGCCAACCATCGGGTGTACTCCGAGCGGGCCACTTACGGTGCGCGTTACTTGCCCTTATCCAGCACCTTGAACTTGTACGGATATCCCTTGCCGTCCACCTCGACGGTGACCGTGTCCTCGCCGGCCTTCTTGGCCTCGAAAAAGAAAACCAGAGTGTGTGCGCCGATCAGTTGCGGCGTGACTACTTTGCGAATGCCCAGCGGCGACGGTGCCACCGCGCCGATCAGCGTCACCTTGAAATCGACCTTCTTCGGCATGGCGGTCGGCACCACCGGGTAGCTGTATTCCAGCTCGATCAGGTCGCCGACGGTCGCCTGATAGTCGCCCGGCTTGGAAACATGACAGCCATCCACCTGCGCCTTGTCGCGGGCCGGTCGAATCACAACGCCCTTGACGCCCGCCGGGCCGCTCGGAGGGTCTTCACCCGCCGCGAGATCGACGACGAGGAGGCCAGCGAGCAGTGCCAGGAACGGTAGTTTCGCGCAGCGGTTCATGCGGGACTCCTGGAGGGCGAGGTTGAATACCTCAAAGACGGGATGGGACGGGATTGTCGAATTCCATATTGGCGAAGGATTTCTTCGCTTCGTCGGGGGTCAAAAGCAGCAGTAACGTGATCTCGGCGACGACTTCTTCAGGCAGACGTTCAAATAGCTGCCAAAGCTCGTCTTCGCGCTCTGCTCGGTCCATTCGCTTGAAGTTCGGATCGAGAATGCGAATCCTCACGGAAACCGAGCTGTGTCTGTAGACTTCGATGGCCGCATCCGGGTGGTCCGATTGGTACAGCCTCAGCACCTCGACAATCTGCTTCAATTGCGGGTCGGCTTTCTTGTTGCGCACCTTGATCGTCACGCTACATCCTCCCGTCGGCCCAGGCCATAATCGCCGTCACGGATTCAACGAAGGCATCGGCATCACGACGTTTCGGGGCGCTCGATGAATAACGCAAATCCGTCGTCCAGGTAGCAGTTCGCGACAAGTGTTTGGCGACCTCTCGTGGCACGTTGACTTGCGTCGTCTGTCGGTACAGAACGCTCAACCATTCAATGTCGTGAGCGCGGTTGCCGCGAAATTTACCGAGAATCTCTGCACGGACCCTGGCGGCCACCGCCGACAGTATCAGCGCCTTCAGGTAACATTCTACCGTATAGCCCGCCATGTAAACGGCCCCCGTGGTCCGGCCAGCTTCGAGCAATAGCAGGGCATCTTCGTAGCGTTGCCTGGCCGCGCGGTAGTAGAGCCGGGCCTCGGCTGCCGCGGGTAGTCCCATGCATCACCTCACCACACCGGCTCATGCTCGCGCACCAACTGGTTCGCGTGCAGCAGCGAATCGGGGGTGCCCGCATCGGTCCAGTAGCCTTGCAGCAGCGACGAACCGAGCCGCCCGTGCTTCAGGTAGTAGTTGTTCACGTCGGTGATTTCCAGCTCGCCGCGCCGGCTCGGCTTCAGCGTTTTGATGACCTCGTAGACGTCCGGCGGGTAGATGTAGATGCCGGCCACCGCGCAGTCGCTCCTGGGGTTGGCCGGCTTCTCCTCGATGCTCAGCACCTTGTTGCCGTCCAGTTCGGCCACGCCGTAGCGGCCGGGGTCGGGCACCCGCTTCAGCGCCACCCAGGCATGGTCTTCGTGCTGGTTTGATTCGTTCAGCAGCGGCTTGAGCGTGTCCTGGAAGATGTTGTCGCCCAGGATGACGACGCTGCGGGCGTCGCGGGCGAAGTGCGCCGCCAGGCTCAGGGCCTGGGCGATGCCGCCCGCTTCATCCTGCACGCGGTAGGTCAGGTTGCACCCGTGGTCCTTGCCGGAGCCGAGCAGTTCGACGAAGTCGCCCATGTGCTCGGTGCCGCTGACCAGCAGGATTTCCTTGATGCCGATGCCCGTCAGCTTCTTCAACGGGTAGTAGACCATCGGCAGCGGGCCGACCGGCAGCAAATGCTTGTTGGTGACCTTGGTCAACTCGCCCAGCCGGGTGCCCTTGCCGCCCGCCAGAATGATGCCGCGAATCTGCATGTCGCTTCCTCCGGCCGTTTAGCCGCGACCCGCAGGGGAGCGCTCCAGCGCTCCCCTGCGGG
>JAEUIF010000425.1 GCA_016795185.1 Planctomycetia bacterium
TTCGTTTTTCGCGTCCAGGCCAGGCAGACCACCGCTGCGCGTCAGGGCGTTGAGGACATCGTTTTCGTAGGCGGGCAGATCGAGGTTGACGCCCGTGCCGCGCTTGCGTCCGCCGATGACCTCGGAGGTGCCGACGAAGCCGCCAAAGGTGACCGGTACCGTGCTGCCCGCGCCGGAAGCCCCGTCCTGCCGGACCACCAAGACGCTGGAGGTGCGCGGTTGCAAGAGCGTGACGATGATCCGTTCCCGACCCGGCTTGATGATCTCCTTGTCCACGGTGTACGCCGTGCGCACCGTGGACTCGGCTTCCAGCAGGCTCAGTCCCTGGACGCGGATCGGTTCGACGAACGGCAACGACACCGTGCCGTTCTCGCGCACCGGCACCGGATAGCCCATCGCCGGCGGCAAGCCGCTGGCATCGACCAGGCGCACCGGAGGCAACTGGGTGCGGTCGCCGAGCACGCCTTCGATGTAGACGCCGAGCACGTCGCCTGGTTCCAGCCGGTAGACTTCGGGCGGATTCTGACGCAAGAAGTTCAACGGCAGCGTATCGCCGCGTTCGCGCGATTCGGCCAGTAGCTCGGGCGGCAATCGTCGCACCGGCACACCGTTGGCCACGGGATTGGTCACGGCTGCACAGCCATTGGCCACCAGCGCCAACAAGAGCACGACCCCACGCCAGTCGAGGGGTGGTTGATGCCGCAGCAGCAGCGATTTCAAGTTGGGCGGCCGAATGCTCATGGACCTACGGGTTTGTGGGATACGGGTGTTAGGTGTCGCTGCTGTGATTGGGGCGAGCGCGTCGCTGCTGAAGGTCCGTCGGCCGGCAGTTCGCGCGGCGCGGGTAGCGACTCCAACGTTGGAGTGGTCGATCCAGTGGAACGCGGCACCGCAACCGAGCGCCGCGCTACCGACACGCCACTGCTGGGGACCAGCACCAGTTCGCGCAGGCCGCTGTCGCGCGCGGCGGCAGCCCCGTGCCGGAAGCCGGCGAACCATTCCTCGACGGCTTGATGACCCGTCGGTGTTTCATAGCTGGCGGTGCGCAGGCTCCACGGCGGCACGGGCGGCGGCTGTCCAGCGCCCCCCGCATACAGGTAGTCCGCGAAGCCGTCCTCGAAACCGCGCTGATAATGGACCGTGTACAATTGCCCGGGATGAGCCTGACAGAAGCTTTGCCAGGCTTTCTCGGCCTGCTGCCGCTGCCAGTGGCGTTCGAGTCGGTCGTCGCTCGCCGTGACGGGCGTTTGGAGCAGATTGCGCGTGGAATAGCGGGCGATCTCGAAGCCGGAGCCGACCGGCGTTTCACAGCCGGTCCCCAGCGCGCACAGGCCCAAGGCAAACGCAATCAGACACCAGCGCATGGGGCGTCCTTGCCAGACAAGTAAGATCGTTCGGATTTGCTCGCCGGAAGTAGGCGCGCGACGAGTGGCGCACCCCTTTCGGGGAATCGTGTGTTCCAGGACAATATCGACACTCGACAGCGCTGACTTTAACGTTTATGCCGCGGACGAGGGCCAACCGGTGACCAGCGACGCTAGTTCCACACCCGAATCGACCGCTGCATCGACCAACAGCGTTGCAGTTCCAGCCGGCTACTCAGGCCGGAAATGGCTGTATCGCGTTGCCGCGTTCCTCCTGCTGGCCGGCGCAGTCTACCTGGGCCGCGTCCCGTTGCTGACTGGGCTTGCCTGGCCGCTGATCGTGGACCAGCAGCCTGCCGACGGAGATTGGATTGTGCCGTTTGGCGGCCATGCCCAGTATCCGCAGATTGCCCGGTGGTGCCAGGATCGCCCCGCCGCGCGAGTCTTACTGCTCCGGTTAGACCTGACCCGACTGGAGGCTTTGGGCGTCGAGCCGCGCGGCGAAGTCGTCGCCCAGCGCGAACTCGGTCGACAGGGAATATCAGCAGATGCCATTACCATCGTGCGCGGCACGGGCAGAGCCGGGTGCGTCTGGACTAATATGCGACGACTCGGTGGGTGGCTGGCTGAGCATCCCGAGACGCGGATCGTGCTGACCACCAGCCGCTTCGGCAGCCGTCGTCTGCGAACGATCCTCGACCAGACCATGCCGCCCGAGGTCGCAGCGCGCGTGCAGCTGTGGGCCATCGCCCATCCCTGGTATGACGAGGCCAACTGGTGGCAACGCAAGGAAGGCGTGCTCGACCTGTTCAACGGCTACATTGGGCTGGGATATACCTGGTTGTGCGGCGATACGAGCGACCACTGGCAGGAGTTTGATCCAGACGCATTCGACCGCACCCTGGAGGTGGCACGATGAAACCTCTCTCACGCCGGCTGAAACGTCTGGGCTGGGCGGCTTTGGTCAGTGGGCTATTGTGTGTTGGGCTGTTTCTGGCCCGGAATGCCCTGCTGCCGCCGGTCGCCCGTTTCCTGGACGTTTCCGAACCGCCGCTGAAGTCAGATTATGCGCTGGTCCTCGGCGGCGGCTCGGATGTCCGGCCCTTCGTGGCGGCCGGTCTCTACAAGACGGGCTGGGTCAAACAGGTGTTACTGCCGAAAGTGAAACTGTCTCCGGAAGCGGAGCAAGGAGTCATGGCCTCGGAGCAAGAGACGACCGCGCGCGTGCTGGCAGCGCGCGGGGTACCCGCCGAGGCAGTGCGCCTGTTGCCGGGCGAATGCGCCAGCACCGCGGACGAGGCCGCGAGCCTGGCGCTGTTGCTGGACGCGGAACCCAACGCTCGCGTCCTGATCGTCACGCATACCTTTCATACCCGCCGGGCACGGTCCATTTTTCACCGGGCGCTGGGCGCGCGCGCCGGACAGGTCCACTTCATCGCCGCGCCGACGGACGGGTACTCCGCCGACGACTGGTGGCAGTCCGACGACGGATTCGGTTGCTACGCCAACGAATACATGAAGCTGGCGACTTTTCGGCTGCGCTGACGGACCTGGAACACCGAACCGAAGTCCGGCCTATTTATTTCGTTTTTTCTCCGTTTCTTTCGTCTTGCCGATCTGGTTCATCATCTGAGTCAGCGCTTCCGCCTTTTCCACACCGTCCTTGGCGATGGCGTTGAAACGGGATTCCAGGTTCTTGATTTTGGGGCGCAGGTCGTCTTTCGCCAGTTCCATGTCGCGGATCTCGGCCTTGACGTCCTGGTTGAGGTCGTCCAGGCCGCCCCGTTTTTCGGCCTGCTTGACCAGTTCGCCAAAGCGGCTGAGCAGACCGACGAAGTCCTCCTGCTTGATGAACGACTTCGCCTTCCCGAACAGGTTGACCAGGACGCCTTGCTGGCTCTCCAGGTCGCCAACTCCCTTTTCGATCTCCTCGGCACGTTGGACCCAGTCGGCGTAGGTCTTGCACTGCTGCTCCATCTCGCCCAGGCGCCCGAGTTCCTCCTTGCAGCGTTTCTTGAGTTCGACGGCGTCCCCGGAGAGTGCGTCCTTGAGCTTCTTGAGGGCCTTCTGCCCGACCTCGCTCTTCTTCAAGAGTAGCGCGACCGGCCGCTGAATGTCGGTGGCCTCGCGGATGAATCCTGCCAGGTCCTGCTCGTACTGAGCGTAGGCCTTGAGTTGTTCGCCGACTGCCTGGAGCGCGCCGTTGTTGTCGATCTTGATTTTGCCGATGTTGCCCAGGCCCAGCAGCGCGTCCATCTTCCGGTCGGAGATCCGGCGCGCTAGATCATCGACGTTGTTCTTGAATTTCTCGAGCGCCTTCTGATCGCCTTCGCTTTCCTGTTTGCCTTGATCCTCCGCCAGTTTGTCGACGAGCTCGGCCAACATGTCGAGCGTCTTCTTGACCTTGTCGCGCCGGCTCAACAGGGATTTCTTGAGGACCGTGACGTCCTTGCCGAACAACAGCATCGTGTCGCCGCCCTGGGCCTCCAGGGATTCCACGTCCTGCCGGGCGACGTTGCAGTCCTTGAAGCGCGTGGCCAGCTCGGTCAGGTCCGATTTCAACTCGGCCCCGGCCTCGCGGCCCTTGCCTTCCTTCAGGGCCTTCGGGGCGTTCTTCATGCGCGTCTTGACGACAACTTCCAGTTCCTCCAGCCGTTTCAGGGCGCCTTCGGCCTTGACGCGGACCTTGTCCACGTCGCCCTTGACGACGACCTTGTACTTTTCCAGATCGTTTTCAATGCCGTTCAGTTCGCCATCGACGACGCCGGGGTACTTTTGCAGCGCGGCAATGGTGTCCTTGTGCAGCAACTTGTTGCACTTGCCCACCTGCTCCCGCGCCGCGTTCTTGACGTTGTCCGCGGCGAAGACCAGCTGGGTGTAGCCGTCGTAGGTCGTCTTCTTCTTGAAGTCCGCCTTCTGCTTTTCGTAAACCTGTAGGGCCTTGTAAAGCGGCTGCTCCGGCACCAGCAAATCCTTGTTGTCCTTCCACCATTTGGCTTCCAGCTTTGGCGTCACACCGGCTTTCACTGCTGTCTCTCCCGTTGTTCAGGATGGCCGTGGCCGCACGCTGGATTGCTCACAGTGCGCGGCGTGCTTTGGACTCGACCAGCGGTTGGGCAGTCGAGCTATATGGGTGAAATCTTCTTTCAGTTCGCAGCTGCTGTCAATCGGTTGGTCCTGGCAAACATCGGACCTTAACACGCACCCAACGCGCATTCAGGCGTTGCCGCGACGGAGCGCCGCCGCTCCCGCTCCCGCCTTACTTCAACAAATTCCAGCCTCGCGCCTCACGACCGGCCCGCGACCGTGCCGATATTGACGGTCAGGCGAACCCTTGAGGGAGGATTATGCGCCCTGGACTTTGCGCCTGGCTGCTGTTGATCGGGACGGCCGCGCTGCGCGCCCAGCCCGCACCGCCCACCTCGCCGCCGCCCATCGCCCCGCCTGCCGTGCTTGCCGCGCCGGAACTGGTCCCCGTCGTCGAAACACCCCCGTTGCCGTTCGGCGCGACCCATGAAGCCCTGGCCTATCCCTACCTGGGCTGGCTGAAGATGGAAGCGCTGCTCTGGTGGGTCAAGGACGGACCGCTGCCCGAGCCGCTGCTGACCACGGGACCAGTGGGCGAACCCGATGTGGCCGTGCTGGGTACGCCCGGGACGCGCATCGTCATCGGCGCGGAAGATCAGGACTACGGCACGTTCTTCGGCGGCCGGTGGACCTGGGGCACCTGGTTCGATCCGTCGCGCAAGTGTGGGCTGGAAGTCCGCGGCTTCACGCTCGAACGTCGTGCCGTGCTGCTCAACGCGGAATCGGACGCCACCGGCTCACCGATCCTGGCCCGGCCATTCATCGATGCGACTACCGGGCAGGAACGCCGGGCTTTCGTCACCTTCCCAAACGATTTCGTCGGCGGGCTGGGTGTCACGTTGAGCGACCACCTCTGGGGCATCGAAACCAACCTGCTGGTCAACGTGCTGGCGGGCGGCGTGCCCCGGCAGGCTCGACAGTGCCCCTGGGGCGAATGGCGGTTGGGCTTGCTCGCAGGCGTCCGCTATCTCGACCTGTGCGAGGATCTGACCATTCAGCAGGTGACGCGCCTCATCGGCGCCCGGGTGGCGAACTTCGGTGGCACGGTCGTGACCCGTCCCAGCATCCTGTTCCTGAGCGATGGTTTCGCGGCGCGTAACCAGTTTTACGGCGGGCAGGTCGGCGGCCAGCTGGAATGGGCTCACGGCGCGCTGGCGGTGGAACTGCTCGGTAAGCTGGCCATCGGCGGCTGCCATGAAACCCTCAAGATCACCGGGGCCACCGGGCTCGACCGCTTTCCGGGCTTCACCAGCTTGCAAACCTTGGAGGGTGCCTTGCTGGCGTCTCCGACCAACATCGGCCGGCAGGGAACCGAGCGATTCTGCTTCGTACCCGAACTGGGTGCGACCGTCGGCTGGCAATGCAGCTCGCACGTTCGCTTGTCGGCCGGCTACAGCTTCATGTACTGGAGCAGGGTTGTAAGGCCGGGCGACCAGATGGACCGCACGGTGGATTTGTCGCGCCTGCCGATCAACCCCAATCCCAACGCGCCACTCGGTCCCGAACGCCCGGCGCGTCGCTTCGTCGAAAGCGACTACTGGGCGCAAGGGCTGCACTTCGGCTTTGAAGTCCGTTATTGATGAAGGCCGATGGTGCATGCTTCTGGGTCCGCCACTTCGCCACGCGGCGAGTTGGCGGACCCAGCGTGCTTTCGGGCCGGTTTCCAGGTCCGCCACTCTGCCACGCGGGACGCTGGCGGACCCAGCCGATACCGCCATCTCCCAGCCACCCGCCGAACGCCATCTTGGCATACTTCTTGCTTGCCAAACACTCCGTCCTGCGCGATAACGGAACGGCCCGCGCGAGCGGGGCGCCGCAGCGCGAGCAACACGTCCAGCGGGGAGCGCAATGGAACCGGCCATACAGATTGCCGTCGAAACCGTCGGTACGGTCGCCGTGGTCACGGCCGTCGGCGACATCGACGGCAACACCGCCTATCTCGTCGAGGAACAGGTGCTGCCGCTGGCGCTGCCCGGCAGCAGACTGCTGCTCGACTTGACCAAGGTGCCGTTCATGTCCAGTGCCGGCTTGCGCGTCCTGCTTGCCCTCCACCGGCGCGTCACCGGCGAGGCCGGTCGGGTCGTGCTGGTGGGCCTGTCGGAAGAAATTCGCGACGTGATGAACGCCACCGGCTTTCTCGGCTTCTTCACGGTGGCGGACACCGTGCCCGCCGGGTTGACGCTGATCGAAGGCCCGCCAGCCGCATGAACCGCATCGACATCTATCCGACGCACCGCCACGGGACTTACCAGCTGCGGCCCGGGCGGCCGTATCCGCTCGGCGCGACCGCCGTGCCGGGCGGCGTTAACTTCGCCGTGATCTCCAGCGTAGCGCGGACTTGCACCCTGGTGCTGTTCGACAAGGGGCAGCCGAGTCCAAAAGCGGAGATTCCCTTCCCGCCGGGGTTCCGCATCGGCGACGTCTTCACGATGATCGTCTTCGACCTCGACATGGAGTCGCTTGAGTACGGCTTTCGCGTGGATGGGCCGTTCGAGCCTGCCGCGGGCCTGCGCTGCGACCCGTCCAAGATCTTGCTCGACCCGTACGCGCGTGCCATCGGCGGCCGGGACGTCTGGGGCGCGCCGCCGGATTTTCAGAATGTCTACCCCTACCGCGCCCGGCTGGTGCCGGACGATTTCGACTGGGAAGGCGACCGGCCGCTGGAAATCCCGTTCACCGATCTGGTGATTTATGAGATGCACGTGCGCGGCTTCACGCGCGACGCCAGCAGCGGCGTGAAGTTCCCCGGCACCTACGCTGGGCTGCGCGAGAAGATTCCTTATTTGCAAGAACTGGGCGTCAACTGCGTCGAGTTGCTGCCGGTGTTCGAGTTCGACGAGTTTGAACACAGCCGGAAGAGCCCGGTCACCGGCGAGTTGCTGATGAACT
This sequence comes from Planctomycetia bacterium, assembly GCA_016795185.1. GTDB lineage: Bacteria > Planctomycetota > Planctomycetia > Gemmatales > Gemmataceae > JAGVLI01. Next base: position 7,341 of record JAEUIF010000425.1, read on the forward strand.
ACTGGGGCTACAGCACGCTCGGTTTCTTCGCCCCGAAGGCGGGCTATGCCGCCACTGGCCGGCTCGGCATGCAGGTGGACGAGTTCAAGGCGCTGGTCAAGGACCTGCATCAGCACGGCATCGAGATCATCCTCGACGTGGTCTTCAACCACACCGCCGAGGGCGACGAGCGCGGGCCGACCATCCACTTCCGCGGGCTGGACAACAAGACCTATTACCTGCTGACCGCCGACGGGCATTACTACAATTTCAGCGGCACCGGCAATACCCTGAACTGCAATCATCCCGTCGTACGCATGATGGTGCTGGATTGCCTGCGCTACTGGGCGTCGGAATTCCACATCGACGGCTTCCGCTTCGACCTGGCGTCGATCCT